>CACZRK010000402.1 GCA_902783515.1 uncultured Coriobacteriaceae bacterium
CGCGCGTCACACATCACACGAGAGGAGCGGGCATGGCGGAGACGGACATGAGCAAGACGGACGAGCAGACGGTCGCGCGGACGGACCTCGCGACGGTGCGCGTGGGGTTCATCGGCTACGGGCACATGGCGCAGGCGGTCGCGCTCGGCCTTGTGCACGCGGGCATGCCGGGCGGGAACATCCGCGCCTGCGCGATGACGTGGGACAAGCTCGTCGCCACCACGGCATCGATCGGCGCGATCCCCTGCCATGACGCGCGCGAGGTCGTGGAGGCGTCGGACGTGGTGTTCATCGCCGTGAAGCCGCAGGTCGTGGACACCGCCTGCGCGTCGATCGTCGACGCGCTCGTGGGCAAGGTCGTCGTGTCGGTCGCCTGGGGCATCACGTACGACGACTACGAGGACATCCTCATGTCGGGCACCGCGCACGTGAGCACCGTGCCGAACATCCCCGTCTGCGTCGACGAGGGCGTCTGGGCGGTGGAGGACCGCGACTCGCTGGACCCCGGGCAGGCCGCGCTCGTGCAGGCGCTGCTGTCGGCGACCGGCCTGGTCGTGCGCGTGCCCGCCGCGCTGCTGAACGCCGTCGGCACCGTGACCGGCTGCGGCCCCGCCTTCGCGGCGATGATCGTGGAGGCGTTCGGCGACGCCGCCGTCAAGCACGGCGTGCCGCGCGCGCTGTCCTACAAGCTCGTGGAGCAGATGCTCGGCGGCACGAGCAAGATGCTGCTGGAGAGCGGCCAGCACCCCGCCGCGCTCAAGGACGCGGTGTGCTCCCCCGGCGGCACGACGATCCGCGGGGTCGCCAAGCTGGAGGAGTGCGGCATGCGCAGCGCGGCCATCCAGGCGATCGACGAGATCCTGGGGTAGGCGCGCCCGGCCGACGCGGGCGCGCCCAGCAGGTCGGGCGCCAGCCGAGGCTGGCCCGCCCGGGCGGGCGGCAACGGCCCGGGCGCGTCCGCTACACGAGCTCGGCGATGTCGCGCACGAGGCGCACGGACTTCTCCCAGCCCAGGCAGGGGTCGGTGATCGACTGCCCGTACACGTCGCCGCCGACCTTCTGGCAGCCGTCCACGAGGTAGCTCTCGATCATGAAGCCGCGGAACAGCCGCGCGATGTCCGGGTTCAGGCTGCAGCTGTGCAGGACGTCCTTGGCGATGCGCGGCTGCTCCCCGAAGCGCTTGTTGGAGTTGGAGTGGTTGCAGTCCACGATGAACGCCGGGTTCACCAGGTCGCGCTCCGCGTACTCCTGCACGAGGTCGTACAGGTGGTCGTAGGAGAAGTTCTGGTGGTTGCGGCCGTCGGCCCCCACGTAGCCGCGCATGATGGCGTGGGCGTACGGGTTGCCCGTGCTCTGCACGTCCCAGTTGCGGTAGATGAACGAGTGCGGCGCCTGGGCGGCGGTGATGGCGTTGAGCATGACGGAGTCGTCGCCGCTGGGCGGGTTCTTCATGCCCACCGGGACCTCCAGGCCGCTCGCGACCAGGCGGTGCTCTTGGTCCTCAACCGAGCGCGCGCCGACCGCGACGTAGGAGAGCAGGTCGGACAGGAAGCGGTGATACTCGGGGTAGAGCATCTCGTCGGCGCCGAACAGCCCGGTCTCCTCGATCACGCGCAGGTCCATGTGGCGGATCGCGCGGATGCCGGCCAGCAGGTTCGGCTCGCCGGTCGGGTTGGGCTGGTGGAGCATGCCCATGTAGCCGATGCCGAGCGTGCGGGGCTTGTTCGTGTAGAGGCGCGGGATGAGGACGAGCTTGTCCGCGACCTCCTCCTGCAGCGCCGCCAGCCGCGTGCAGTAGTCGACCACGGCGTCCTCGCGATCCGCCGAGCACGGCCCGATCACGATGAGCTTGCGCGGGTCGCGGCCGGCCATGATGTCGGCGACCTGCCTGTCAAAGTCCTTCTTGCGCGCGATGGACACGAGGCCCATCGGCATCTCCTGCTTGATCTCCTGCGGAATGGGAAGCCGCCTCTTGAAGTCCATGCCCATGGCCGTCATCCTCCTCGCGCCTGTGGCCGCGCCGTTCAGGCGACCCCGCCGTCGTGGCCGCAACCTTAGCAGACCGGCGCGCGGGGCGCCGGACACGCGCGGGCGCGCGC
>CACZRK010000403.1 GCA_902783515.1 uncultured Coriobacteriaceae bacterium
CGCGCAGCTCCATGAGGATGGGGATGAGCGTCCTCGCCTTCTCCGTGAGGCTGTACTCCACGCGCACGGGCATCTCCGGGTACTGGGCGCGCGCGACGAGCCCGTCGGCCTCCAGTTCTCGCAGCGAGCCCGCAAGCATCGTGTTCGTGATGCCGAACACGAGCCGCCGCAGCTCGCCGTAGCGGAGCTCGTCGGCCTGCGAGAGCGCCACGAGCAGCAGGATCTTCCACTTGCCGCCCACCGCGTCCAGCACGCGCCGCAGCGCGCACCCCTCCCCCGTCACGGACGGGTCCGCGCTCGCCAAGCAGGGCGAGACTACGTCCCTCCTCGTCGACGTCGCCATCTCCGCACGCCCCTCTCTCTCCGTCGCGCGCGCCGCGGGAGCTCCCGCCAGCCCGCCGCAAGCTGCCCGCCGCTAGTCAGGTATTCCGTACCACATACAGCAAAACTGCGTACTTGCTCAGAATTGTAGACCATCTAGAGTGTAGGCCAACAAACACGAGCGCCCGTCACGACGCGGCACGTCCGCCGACGCGGGCGCACAGGAGAAGGGATCCCACCATGGAGTACACGTTCACCGAGAAGAACTTCCAGTCCGAGGTGCTGGAGAGCGACGTCCCCGTCCTCATCGACTTCTACGCCGACTGGTGCGGTCCCTGCAAGATGATGATGCCGGTCGTGGCGCAGCTCGCGCAGGAGTTCGAGGGACGCATGAAGGTCGGCAGGATCAACTCCGACGCCGAGCCCGCGCTCGCCCGCCGGTTCAAGGTCATGAGCATCCCGAGCTTCTTCATCGTCAAGAACGGCCACGTCGTGGACGAGATGGTCGGCGCCATGCCCAAGGAGAGGCTCGCCCAGCGCATGGAGGCGCAGCTCGTGTAACGGACGCCGCGAGGATCGGGCCGCTCGCATGAGACGTCAGCGGCGAGCACTCGGCGCGTCAAGGCAAACGGGACCGAGGGCGCGCGATCCCCGCGCGCCCCGGCACCCCGCCGTGCTACCGTTTCGCGCGAGGGGCCGCGCATGCACACGCACGCTTGGCCCGCGACCGGACACACGGGAGGCGACGACGTGCGGCACGATCACGACGAGCGCGGGACAAGGCGTCGCCGGAGGCTCACCCAGGCGGAGGAGCGGCGGCTCCGGAGGTTCGAGGGAATCGCCGCCGACCTGCAGGCGCAGGGATACGAACGGGTCGAGCTGACAGTCGGCCTGCTGCAGGCGAACATCTTCGCGCTCGCGCTCGCAGTGCCCCTGTGCGTCGGGGCGACCTTCGCGTTCATGCTGCTCCACCCGGACGTCACCCTGTTCTTTGACCTCAGGCCGCCGCAGCTCGCCGCAGACCTCGCGATCCTGCTCGCCCTCGTCGTGACGCACGAGCTCATCCACGGCGTCACGTGGGGCCGCTTCGCGCGTGGCGGGCTGCGGGACGTCGAGTTCGGCTTCGTCGCGCGCTACCTGTCGCCGTACTGCACCTGCACGACGCCGCTGCCCCGGCGCGCGTACCTGCTCGGCGGCCTCATGCCGCTGATCGTGCTGGGGCTGGTCCCCCTGTGCGTCGCCCTCGCGGCCGGGTCGCCGCCGCTGCTCGCCATCGGCGTGCTCATGACCCTGGCGGCCGGTGGGGACATGCTCGTCGTGCTCAGGGTCCTCGCGCATCGCACCGACGCCGTCGAGACGGTCGTCTATGACCACCCGACGCAGGCGGGGTGCGTCGTGTTCGAGCGCTGAGCCGCCGGGCAGGCGGGTGCCGCGGTCCCTCGCGGCGCCCGCCTGCCGCCCACGTCCGCCGTGACGTGACCGAGCTTCGCGCCGTCACGTCACGCGCCACACCGCCTCGCCCGTCTCGCGGCGCTCCGTCTCGACGCTAGATGGCCCGCGCCGCCAGGTTCGCGCTCAGGATCGCCTCGGCGATGTTCCACGGGTCGGCGCAGTCGCCCACGGCGACGGCCTTGACGCCCGTGCCGGCAAGGGCGTCGGCGAGCGACGTGTCGGCGACCAGGTCGCTCATGTCAACAACGACGTCGGCCGGCACCTCGCGGGTGACGCCCGCATCGGCATCCGTGAACGTCACGACGCCGTCGCCGACCGCGACGTCGGCCGCGCCCGGCCAGATGCGCACGCCGTTGCTCGTGAGCGCGTTACGCACGAAGCCGCGCACGTTCACGGAGTGCCCCTTCTCGAACAGCTCCATCGGGTCAGGCGTGACGATGGTGACCGCGTTGCCCATCGCGAGCAGGTACGTCGCCGTGTCGACCGCACGGGCGCTGCCGCCCAGCACCACGATCCGCCGACCCGCGCCAAGACCGGGCACGTCGGCAAACGTCGCGACCTCGGTGCCCGCGGTGGGTGTCAGCGCATGGGTGGGCTCCACGCCACCGGTGGCCTGGATCACGACGTCGGGCTTCTCGGCGTCGATGAGGTCGGGCGTGACCTCGGTCCCCGTGACCACCTTGACGCCGCAGACCTCAAGCTCGCGCGCGAGGTAGGTGGCGAGCCTGCCCAGGTTCTCATGCGGCCCCTTGATCGCCTCGGCGATCGGCAGCAGGCCGCCCAGCTCGTCGGCGCGCTCGTAGAGCGTGACCTCATGGCCGCGCTGCGCCGCGACGCGGGCAGCCTCCATGCCGGCGGGGCCACCGCCGACGACCATCACGCGCAGGGGCTTCTCGGCGGGTGCTGGATCGTAGCCCTCGGGCATCGTGGGGCCGTACGCGCGCCAGTTGGCGGCGTTCACGCGGCAGTGCTCGAACGCAACGGTGCCGTTCTTGTCCGGATCGTAGAAGCAGTGCAGGCAACGGGTGCAGGGCGCAATCTCGTCGATGCGCCCCTCGCGCAGCTTGTTCACGTATGCGGGATCAACGCACAGCGGGCGGTTCATCATGAGGAAGTCGAGTTTGCCCGAAGCAAGCGCGTCCTCAAAATAGTCGGGCGCCTGTGCGGGATCCATGTAGGTCGCTGCCCCGACGGGGATCGTGACGGCCTCCCGCACCTTGGCCGCGATGTCTATGGCCAGCCCGCACCCCGAGTGGTCGCCACGGACGAGCCCCTGGAAGTGGCGCGAGAAGTCCAGGCGACCGCTGCGCGAGTCCATGCCCTCCAGGCCGCGCGCGCAGAAGTACAGGTCGCCGGCGAACTGCGCGATGTGCGTGTAGCCGGGCCCGATGCGCACGTGCAGGCTGTCGACGCCCGCGTCCTGCAGGATCCGCGCGATGGCCTGCGTCTCCTCGATCGTCGTGAAGCCCGCGTCGTTGCCCAGGTCGTCGTCGTTCTCCTCGACGCCGTTGATGAGGGCCTGCACGACGAAGTCGTCGCCGCACGCCGCCTTGATGCCCCGGATGGTCTCAACGGCCCAGCGCGTGCGGCTCTCCAGCGTCTGCGGACCGTATTCGTCGGTGCGGTTGTTGCGCACGCGGCTCAGGAACGATTGGCCGACGTTGTTCGCCGCCATGTTGAGCTCGATGGCGTCAAAGCCGTTGGCCTGCAGCCTCTGGGCAAGCTGGATCACGGCCTGCTGCCAGCCACGGACCTCCTCGGTCGTGTAGTCGCCAACGAACGGCGCCGTGTAGTCCAGCGGGCCGATCGGCGCGCCCATCGTGTCAAACTGATAGCCGATCATCACGGCGCCGTCGGCGCGCAACGCGTCGGTGAGCCCCTGCCAGTCATACAGGTCAAAGTCCTGCTTGAGGGGGCTGGCCGTCATGTCCCAGAAATTTGCCGCGTCCTCGATCCATATGCACTCGACGCCGCCCTTGGCCATGCGCTCGTAATACGCGAAGTATTCGTCGGGGTTGTTGGCAAAGAACGCAAGTTGGAATGCCGCCGACTTCACCATTCTGTGATGGAATGTGAATTTACCAATTGAGAAATTGGAGAACAACGTCGTCTTCGAGAAGTCAGTGATCGAGCAGCCCGTGTAGTCGTAGTCCTGCGGGTTCAGGTCGACCGGCGCTCCTATCCCGCGCGCGTCCGCCGTGCCGCCCGCAGTGCTTGCCGTGCCCGTTGCCTTCCGCGCGCTCGCGGCCACGTCCTTGGTATCGCTCACCACCGTCGCCGCCCGAGCATCGCGCACGACGCTGAGCGCGCCTGCCGCGGTGGCGCCGAGCATGGCGCCCTCGACGAACTGACGACGGCTGACGGGCGCAACGCATGCCCGTGAAGTCTTGTCTTCCATCTGCGTCCCCTCCCCTTGTCCGCGTCACACCCCCGTGCGACGCGACGTCGCCGGCGCGTCCCCCTGACGCGCGGCTACCTCCCTTCGCATTCAACCATGCGTGCCTATTGTGAGGAAGCAGCGATTCGGAGACGGGGCGCAATCTGTGCGTTGCGCCTATGCGCCCTGTGCGAGCTCAGCGCGCATGAAGGCGGCGAGGTCACGCGCAACCGGAGCACTTGCGTCAGCCGCCTGATACGTCACGCCGACCTCCCATGCCGGCGCGTCATCGCCCGTCAGGTCGATGACCACGTGCGTCGCGTCACCAAACTTGCGATGCGCCCCGGTCGCCTCCACGATGACGCCGCCCAGACCAGCCTCCATCGCCTCCGTGGCGAGGGCCGTGTCCGCGCAGTCATAGGCGAGCTCTATGCTCACGCCCCTTCTCGCGAGGTACGGCACGATCTCACGCTCCACCCGGTTCCGAGGGCTCACGCCATAGACGCGGTGGCCGTCCAGAAGCGCGACTGGGTCTGCGGCTCGATCCTGCGGCACAGCGGAAGTCCGCGCACCATCCAGGCGCTCGCAGCCCATGCGCGCCTCATCCCATGCGTCGTCCCTCTTACCGCCACGAACATCGTCGGGGCAGATCGCGTCTTCGCAAACAGGCAGGTCAAGACCCGCGCGAGCGTACACGATTGACAGGCGGCCGCGCAGCACGCGCTCATAGCGGACGGTCGCGCAAAACGCGCCGTCAACGAACCCGTCTTCTGCCGCGTCGCTCGGCTGCAGCGGACTCGCGATCAGTGCGTTGACCTCCCCCGCAAGAAACCACGCGCGGGCGGCGTCTGCCGGCAGAACGGTGCTGACCACCTCGATGCCCGGCCGCGCCCGCCGGTATCGTCCCAGGACGCCGACAGGCAGGGTCAGCATCGCGCCGGCCTCGGCGGCAAGCGTGATCGCACCAACGAGCTCCGTCGCGCACCTTCTCGCCTCACGACTTATCGACGCCTGCTCCTCAAGCATGCGCTTAGCGTGTGGATAGATGGACGAGCCGAGCTGCGTCGGGCGCAGACCACGTGCCTCGCGCTCAAAGAGTGTCCCGATCTCCGACTCGAGGCGCCCCACCGTCTTGCTGAACGCCTGTCTGCTCATGAAAAGCTTCTGCGCCGCCACGGTGAATGAGCCGCATTCGTATGCGCGCACGAAGGCCTCGATCTCCCGAAGCTCCATTCTGCTCTCCCGTCTCGCCCCGATCAGCGCGCGGTGAGGAACACCGTCGTCATGATCAGCGCGAACCCGACGAAGTCCGTCGGCAGAAACACCTGGCCGAGCCATGCCGCTGAGGTCACCAGCGCCACGACCGGCTCGACGGCCGCAAGCAGCGCGGCGCGCATCGGGCCCGCCTCTCGCGCGGCGCGCACGTACAGCGCATACGCCCCGAACGTGCCGATCACGACGACGAACGCGAGCAGCAGCCAACCGACCAGGTCAAGCGACGGCGCGTGCTCCCACGGCCGCACGAATGCCGTGAGCACGATGCCGCCCATGAGCATCGCGAACGCGTTCGTCACGAAGCTGGGGATCACCTCAAGCGAGCGTGCCGGTAGGATCGAGATGAGCGCCGTCGCCAAGCCCGCGGCGACTCCCCATGCGATGCCCGCAACCGGCACGACGAACCCCGTCGGGTCACCGCCCGTTGCAAGCAGGTAGATACCCGCAAGTGCGAGCACCACGCTCACCGTCTCCAGCCCCCGCGGCAGGCGTCGATGCGACACGCAGGTGTAGAGCAGCAGGAAGAGCAGGCTGCTGTTCTCCAGCACCGTCGCCGTGGCGGCGTTCGTCATGTCAATGGCCTCAAGGTATCCGATCTGCGAGAGCAGGATGCCGCACAGGCCGTACGCGGCGATCGCGCCGAGCAGGCGCGGACTCCTGGCGCAGGCACGAACCTTGTCAGGCGTCGTCATAAGCGCGGCGATCATGAAGAGCACGCATGCCCCGAGCTGCCGCGCACTCGAGAGCCACAGCGGGTCGATCGCGTACGCCTCCATGAGACACTTCGACGCTGTGCCAGACAGTCCGAAGCACACGCCGCTCACCAGCGCCAAGACGCTGCCGCGAATCACGCGTGCCCGCGTCGACGCGTGCGCGGCTGGCGTTGCCTCCGTCCTCATCGACACGGTGCCGGGCGCTTCTGTCGACTCGTCCTCCCGACTCACGCCCGCTCTCCGTCAACCCAGCTCACGCGCGACTCGTCATAGCGGTCAGCACCCTTCGCATGGACCTCGCTCGCCGGCGTCCCGATTGCGATGAGGCAGAACGCCTCAAGGCCATCGCCGAGGCCCAGCACCTCGCGTGCCGCCTGCATGCGCTCCGGTTCGGGATAGATGGCCTGCCATACCGCGCCGAGGCCAAGACGCGTCGCCTCCAGCAGGATGTTCTCCACGCAGGCACCCATGTCCTGGCTCGCGCACCCCGGGAACCGCAGCCCCTGCGTCCGCAGGCACGGCACGATGCAGCACGGCGCCTTTGCCGTCGGCTTCGCATACGGGCTGCATCCGGCCAGCTTCGCGAGCATCTGAGGGTCGCGCACGACGTAGAACTCCCACGGCTGCTGGTTGCCGGCAGACGGCGCCGCCATCGCCGCTCGCAGCAGCAGCCGCGCCTGCTCGTCGCTGACGGGCGCATCGGTGAATGCGCGCACGCTCGCACGCTCAAAGATCACGTCCCGGCCATTCGTGTCCTTCTCGACATCTGCGCTCATGTTCATACCCCCTCCGTCACTGGCGTTCGTCGTGTCACACCTGCGGGCGTCGACTCGTCGCCAGCGTTGTCGTCATTACCTGGGAAGTATAGGCGAGATGTCGATGAGGCCGTGGCGTCACCCCCGCGCCACTATGCCTCGTGGGCGTCAAACTGACTGATCAGCTTGCGCAGCTCCGCCTGCACGGCATGATCGGCGTTCGTCCCGATGACGTTGCCGCTGATCTGCTTGATCGCGTAGCGCGCGTTGCTCATTGCCCGCGGATGCCCCACGTATCGCAGGATCTCGTAATCGTTCATCGAGTCGCCGAACGCCATGACGTCCTGCGGGTCAATCCCGTAGTGGTCAAGCACCTGCTCGATGCCCGACGCCTTTGAGACGCCCTGCTGGATGACGTCGATCCACCTCGTGCCCGACGGCGCGAAGACGAGGAGGTCGCCGAGCTCTCGCTGCAGCACGTACGCCATGTCCATGACATATTCCGCATGATCGCAGAAAATGGAGACCTTCACGATGTTCACCTGCGGATTCGGCACGTCCCTCACGACGCAGGCGTCCCGCAGGTCCTTGTCGACCTCAACGTCAAAGCGAGAGCGGTCGTCCAGAAGGTAGCTCACGTGATCGTCAAACAGGGCGAGGTGCAGGCAGTCAAAGGTGTCGACGACCTGCTTCAGCCTTCGCAGCGTTCTGTGCGAGAACACCTCGCGATCAAGCAACTGCCCCTGCGTCACAACCTGTGCGCCGTTTGACGCTACAAAGTCGATCTGGTCAACAACCGGCGCAAAGAAGTTGCAGAGCGTGTCGAGCCGCCTGCCCGAGCTCGCCACGAAACGAATGTCGCGTGCGCGCAGCTCACGTATAAGGTCAAACGTCTCAGGTGGAACGCTCGAGTTCTGGTCGAGCAGCGTGCCATCCATATCCGACGCGATGAGCCGTATCATGCACAGCCCCCTTCATGCTTGTCCTTGGTTGCGTCTCCCCGCTTTCGTGCTGTATGTACCCGCCCTCATGGCCATGTGGCTTGCGCTCGCGATACCTTGCACGTGCTTACCCAGCACGCATATATGCTTCACATGAACATCTGTTCGTATTGATATCTCCCTCTTGTGGACGCAGCTTCGGTGCCAACCACTCACGTTCGCGATCTGTTTGGCGTCGATAGGATCTTCCTGAGATCGGCTTGTCATATACGGACCGATGTTTTCTGACACCTACATACACGAGCCGGCGCAGGACATCATTCTTTCCTGCGCCGGCTCATCATCGGGATTACTTGGAGCGGAGTTCGCGACTACCGCTGGTTATATGATGGTCGGCCACCGCGTGCCCTTCACCGTCAGGGTCACCACGCCGAGTACGCCCTTGCGCATGCCAATCTCTATCGTTGCGTCTCCGAGCGGCATTCGCTCTTGACCCATGAACACATCGCCCATCTCCCCGGTGATGTGGGGTGCCCCATATTCACGGAGCTTTGCTGCATACTGCGCATCAATGAATCGAACAACCTGTTCGGGCGCCGCACCTCAACACTGAGGCTGGTAGAGCTCGATGATGATGTCGCTCTTTCCCTTCTCTTTCATATACTGCTTCAGATCATCGCTGTAACTCACTTTTACGGCCATACCGTGGCTCCAAATTCTCGTACGGTTGTTCGTGCATACGTCATTCTTCACGTTCTATTTGAACTATTCCCTATGTTTCTTCTCCATGCGCTGGATCTCATACTTTCTATAATAGAACTAGTGTTCTATTTCTATGTATACATCTATATCGTTCGTTATTTCATGCTCACTCTATGCTTCGCAATTATATCGCTGGTTCCTGACCCATGAATTGCATCTGCATGATGTTCTTCATCACTAGATTGTTTATCTAGATCAACTCCGCTCCCTATAGTCAACATTCAGTCGTATATGAATTCTTTTGTAAGATCTTTTGCTGCGGCATCATCACGCATCTCGCCATGTTTTGGCTGTGCAGAATCTGCACATGAATTATCTTGGTCAGCCAAACCAATTGAACCATGTTTGATTCAACGATCGATAGCCTCTCTGACTTCACTGCAATGAATATCCTCCAACTATGGTCTCGACCTATCTCACTGATTTCGATCGCATGGTAAGTCGAATCAGGTTCATTTCACTCAATCGATCGCAAGTATTTCTGATTAGCTTCAACGTCGATAGTTTCATTCGTGTACTCGATCTTGGAATTGCTATTGAGTGCAGACTCTGCACTTTACAAATTGTGGTTCTCGAATAATGACTGTTCAACTTGTACGCGAAAGAGAATCGACTGTATGTAAGCAAGTCCCATCGATGCAATTATCTTGATACGCAAACCAAATTGTGTCTTCGAGTTCAATATGCAGGGTGCTTTGCTCGATTCCACCTATATTGACTGTGCAGATTCTGCACATCATAGGAGATTTGGAATGCTGCTCCGATACTCTAACGTCAATTTCGCCCACAGCACTATATGCTTGTTATGACTAGCATCCTGCTACAGTCGCAATTCTTCTAGCGCTGCGCGATGTCTAGAGTATCCATTAGATTGTTACTGTCAGTTTCTCTCTGTGCAGACTCTGCACAGAGAGATCGTTTAGTGTCCATGACTTTGGTCAATGTCTCGCATGCCAGATCAGGCATCTCATCATATATATGTTGAATGGCCAGATCGCATACGTTTGTCATGCGACTAAAGTGTATCTGACCAGATCTGACGTACTCGAGTTAGCGATGTGCAGGTTCTGCACTCATCAATACTTTTGTCGCGCGAATATCGTATAGCTATAACTGTCGGAAGCAAACGTCGAATCATACCACCCGCTCGTTCGACAAGAGCGAGTACCGAGTGCAGACTCTGCACACTAAAGGGATCAATCGACTATAGAGCGAACGGAAGACTTAATTGATCTCCAAGAAGTACATTTTTGAACGATAGCGAATCCTCAAGCACGAGTCACACGAAAGAATTCGGTGTCAATCTGTCGTAAGACAACCCTGCGATCAACGCTCAAGACCATCGTGGCACTACCAGAACATGTACATTGTCATCACGAGGCTACATTAATAGGGATTATGTGATTGACTAGAATAGTTATTAACAATCGGCAAGCGGCCGCAACGCAATCATTTGAAGCTCACTCTTTGCAAATACCATCAGAGAAGAACATTCTCACCGCAATGGAAAAATAATTGCTAAAACAAGAAACATCAATCATAGTGCATCAGACCTACTCGACGAAATCTCACGCATATATCAAAGCAATTCGTGGCATACTAACCAAAGCAGTGAAAGTGCAGAGTCTGCACACCATCTCGTGAGCATATCACGCATCCACACCACACATTCTTTCGTATTGCACGAAGTATCACGTTCTTAAGGCAAGAGAGGATCAAAGATGCCAGAGAAGAAGTCAACGGCAAAGAAGAAGATCACATCCTTCTCTCTTAAGAAAGACTACGTGGATGCAATCGATACTCTCGCCCAGAAGAGTAATCAAACAAGAACAGAAATTGTTGAGTCTTACCTGCAGAATGCAATAAATGATATCAATAATATCAATGGTAAGCCAATGATAATTACTGTCATGAGCTTCAAGGGCGGCGTCGCGAAGACCACGAGCGCAGCAAACCTCGCGCTGTGCCTTGGTCGACGCGGGAAGGACGTGCTCATCATCGACCTCGATGGCCAGGGCTCCATCAGCCAGTACCTGGGCGTGTACGATCCCCGTGCCGAGGAGACCTGCATCGCCGACGTCATGCTCAACAACGCGCGCGGGGAGCGGCTCGGCATCGCCGATGTTGTGCGCGACACGAAGTTCGAGGGCGTCTCGATCGTGCCGTCGTCCTTCAAGTTCAGCGACGCCGACTCGCGCATGCGCAGCGAGGTCGCGCCGGGCATCGACTCGCGCCTGCAGCACGCGATCGAGGACCTGATCAGCGTCATGCACTTTGACTACATCATCATCGACTGCCCGCCGTCGCTCGGCCTGGTCGTCACGAACGCGATCACGGCGCTGGACGCCGGCAACGCGAACTCGCTGATCGTCATCCCCGTTCGTGTCGACGGCTTCGCGATCGCCGGCCTCAGCAACACGATCAGCACCATCGAGAGCGTCGCGCACGAGCGCAGGACCCCCGTGCGCAAGTGGCGCATCCTGCGCACCATCGCCGAGACGCGCTCGGTCGCGTACAAGACCGGCCTCAAGATGATCAAGGACCAGTTCCCCTCGGTCGACTTCTTCAACACGTGCATCCCCAAGGCAACGTCGGTCGTCGAGTCGACGCTGGCGATGGAGCCGCTCGTGGAGTACGACAAGGAGTCGAAGCCTGCCGAGGCGTACGAGAGGTTCGCGGACGAAATCGAGGGGCTCAATGGCTAGGAGCAAACTCGCGAAGGCGCTCGCATCCAACAACGGCGGCGTCGCCAAGTACGTGAACGCGACCGAGCACACCGCGATGGACGAGGAGCAGATCCTCCAGACGGCGCTCGAGAACAAGACCCTGCAGGACAACGACGGCGCAAACGGCCTCGCGCGCTCCAACGTCAGGCATTCCCTGCTGCGCCAGGCGGGCTTTGACTTCGTCGACTGCCGCGAGCTGATCCCGAACGACAAGAACAGCTACGCGATCGACGAGGGCTCCATCGAGAGCCTCGCGGACCTCATCTACGAGAGCAAGGACACGACGCCGCTCATCGTGCGCGCGGTGCCCGAGGGCCTGCAGATCATCGACGGCGAGCGGCGCTATCGCGCCCACATGCTGCTGGGGGAGAAGTACGGCGAGCGCTGGTACATGGTGCCCGCCCGCGTCTTCAACATCGGGACGCTCTCCGATGAGGACGCCGAGTTCATGCTGCATGCCGAGAACGTCGGCCAGCGCAACATGACCGCAGACGAGCGCGCACGCGGCATCGCGGCCGTCTCGGACAGGATCATCGCCCGCAGACGAACCGACCCCAAGTACCAGGGCCGACCGACCAAGGAGATCCTGGCGGAGCAGTTCGGCATCTCGCCCCGTCAGGCCGTCATCGAGGTGAACATCGGGCACAACCTCGTCGAGGAGGGCATGCAGCTGCTCGGGGACGGACGCATCACCAAGGCCGCAGCCGACGCGATCGCCAAGCTTCCCGACGAGGAGCAGCGCGAGATCATCGCGTCGGTCACCAACGGCACGATCGCAAAGGCCGACGTCGAGAAGGTCGCGAAGCATCAGGATCGCCGGTCCGTCCGCCAGCCGAAGGAGACGGACGACTACCTTAAGTCGGCTCGCCGGGCCCTGAAGCACGCGGCCGAGATGGGGGAGGACGGCGACCGCACGCTGATCGCGGAGATCCGAAACCTCCTGGACAAGATCGACCCAGATCGCTGAGATCGCAGATAGGGGACTCATACGTTCGCACCCACAACGCCAACGCGACTCCGCAGGTCGACGTCATGAGTCCCCTCTTCTCTCACCCAATCAGAGCATTCAGACCAGAATTCGGTCGCAAGCCCCCCGCTCGCAGCCTGCCCAGATCGGAAAAGCGACAAGGGCTTTTCAACACAGCAACCCGTGTGCCAAAAATTTGCGTTTCGAGGAGAAATGGCACCTGTGGCTGGCGCTTGTGGCGCACCTGACGCTCGGGTCGCGGCTTGGTCTGTCGCAGACGCGGCTTCCATCGCGGCAGGCAACTGGCTCTCGCGCTCACCGGGAGTCGGGGCCGGTGAGCGCGATCCGGCGAGGTCAGGGTCATTCAGCACGCTGCTGACGGTGCGCAGCGAGCAGCCGACGGCCTTCGCGACGGCGGCCTGCGTCATGCCGCCGGATTCGTAGAGCTCAATGATCCTGGCGTTGCGCGCCTCGCGGCGCCTGCGGGTCTGGAGTCGGGCGGCGGCGCGATCCTCCCGTCGCTTGCTGTCAAAGAAGCGAAGGGCCTCCACCTCGTCGGCGGTGAGCCCGAGCTTCTCGACGACGGTCTGGGCGGAGAGGGGGTAGAAGCCCCGCTCACCGGCGTGGACGCCGTACTTGATGACGACGTTGTCCACCGTCCGCGCGATCTGGTCGAGATCCTTGTCAGGCAGCGGCGCGACGAAGCGCGCGTTGAACGCACCGAGGAGCTGGCGCGCGCGAGCCGGCCCGTAGATCTGCGTGGCCGTGTTGTAGAACACGAAGCAGAGGTTGTCACGGGAGCCAACGCAGCTGAAATGTCGATATTCCTGTAGGTCACGAACCTTGCGCAGGCGAGAGACAAGCACGCGGTCAAAGGTGATGAGCATCCCGCGGGGCGCGCGCCGACCGGACGTGCCCCCGGGCGTGGCCGCGGCAGATGCCGTCGAGACGCCCGGGGGGCTGGCGTTCGCGCCGCCCGATGGCGTGGGCAACGGCGCGAGGGATCGATAGCGGACGAGATCGCGCAGGCTCCAGTAGCCCCCGTCGGAGAAGACGAGCGCGCAGCGCTGACGGGCCGCCGGGTTGTAGGAGCCCGGCACGCGAGCGACGCGGGCGAGGTCGTAGACGCACCTGTCGACCTCGGCGCCCTCGACGTCATCGATCGCCATCTGGTAGAGCGCCGAGAGATTGCGGGTGACGTCGCCGACGAACTTGACGCCGCGCTGGTTGTACCCGCCGCCCGTGACGCGAAACGGCGTCGCGCGGTCAAGCACGTAGTAGGCGTGATACCCGCGCCCCGAGTTCACGAGCATGGTCGGGCGGGGGAGGAAGCCGCAGGCAAAGGCCTCGTCCAGGCGGGCGCCGAGCGCCGTGACCGTGTCGGCGAAGTCGTCGCCGTGACAGTCGATGTCAAGCATGATGGCATTGATCTGACGCGTCTGGTCGACCCGGCGGCGCGTGCCGACGAAGCCGTTGTGCGTCAGGAAGTACGAGGCGTCGTCGGCGAAGGAGAGCCGATCGCCCTGCCCGGCGCGCACGACGCGCTCCGACCACACGCGCCCGTCCGACCTCGCGAGGATGTAGGACGAGCCGTGGTCGTCGTGCGTTATGAGGTTGAAGAAGGTGGACGCCTCATCCCATGCGGCATGCGACACCCACGCTGCACCTGCACTCGTCATCCGCAGATGAGAGCCGCAAACGCATACGCCAATGAACTACCTGTGAATTGCGTGCACACAAGGCAGTCAAACACGTCTATGACGAAATCGACCTATAGTCGATAAAAGCTAGACCAATAGGCGATTTGTTATGAGTGATTTTAATTTTGGCGAATTATGATTGCGTCTCTCGTACCTCCATCTCAACATCTGTCCTCGCCAGAGCTGAGAAGGAGTACTACGCCGTGGTTGATGACCGTCTTGCAGGACGGCCAAGGTGGTAAAATGAAGCAAATGGCGCAAGCGCGAAGGCATACCTGGACAGTAGCTTCGAGCTTGGGATACCACCATGACGTAGGACCCCGGTTGCAGCCGGGGTCCTTCTTTTTTCTGGCCCTACTTGGCTCGGTATCATACAAGCACCAGAATCGTTTGTCCATTAATAAGCATTATCGTTTTTGGGCGATTATATAATAACGTGTGTCTACCTGCGGTTTTGTTGGCAAAATTGTTGGACCAAATACCGCCAATCACTCCCCCTTATACACACATTTCAGCTGGATCATGACTCGTAACGCTGAGGTCTGAAAAAATGAAAACCACTTGCATGAAATGTGCGGAGTAAATCAGTCCAGTCTTCCTGGATCTGGTGACATGGAAATCTGTCAGGCAAAAGCAGGTCAGATCATGCTGACGCCGGTGGCGACGAGGAATCGTGTGACCTGAAGGGAAAGCAGGTCAGTTCACGCCCGCGCTTCATGCCCGCGCCATGCGTGCCGCCCGGGATGAAAATCACGTCCATGTGTGGGAGGCGGGCGCAAGTGGGAATAGGAATGGTGAACGGAAGGGCCGTCGGCGTCGGACGTGTGTGGCTCCATGCCTGACGCCGGGCGCGCCCGGCGCCGATGGCCATGACACGACAAAGGAGGAACCCATGGCGCTGTTTGATGACGAGACCCTCACGTCTCCCGAGGAGTACTACGAGCAGATCAAGGACCGCCTCGTGCGCGACGGCATGCTGCACGTGATCATGCTCAACGTGAAGACGACGAGCGACGACAGCATGCCCGTGTGCGAGTGGGGCTACACGTCCAAGGTGGACGCGACGCTGACGGCGATGCAGCGCGAGGGATTCGCGATCCTGGGCGTGACGTTCGGCTCCACGCGCGAGGGTCTCGCGGACACGCTCACGCTGTATCACGTGCAGGTCACCTATCGCTGGCAGGGTGCGCCGACGGGCGCGACGAAGACCGCGTAGCCGCGGGCGCCGGCGCCTCGCACGTCGCGCGCCGGGCACGCGAGCGCTATCATGACAGGCGGGAGTACGGAAGGGGCGGGCACGCCGCGACGGGTGCTCGCCCCTCGTCTTGGACGTCTCGGTCCGGGCGCGAGGGGGCGCAGGGCGCCGAAGGCGCGGAGGGGGAGCGATCATGCACGAGATGGCACTGTGCCGCGATGTCCTGGACATCGTGGTCGAGGAGGCAACGAAGGTCCACGCGACGGACGTGCGCAACGTGTACGTCACGGTCGGCGAGGTCCGCGACATCATCGACGACATCTTCGTCGACATGTTCCACTGGCTGGCGCGCGACACCATCGCCAAGAACGCCAAGGTGGTGCTCACGCGCGTCCCGCTGACGGTCGAGTGCAAGGACTGCGGCAACGTCTATCACCTGAACGTGCGGGACGAGTCGACCTGGCCCTGCCCGAAGTGCGGCAAGCGCAACTACACGATGAAGAGCGGCATGGAGTTCTACATCTCCAACATCGAGGTCTGCACGGACGACCCCGCGGTGCGCAGGCCGGAGGACGACCTTGCCGCGATGGTCGCGCGCACGGCGGCCGCGAACCGCGCCG
>CACZRK010000404.1 GCA_902783515.1 uncultured Coriobacteriaceae bacterium
CGCGCCCTGCGACTCCTACTCCCAGTTCTTAAGCGCCACGGCGTCCGTGGCGGCCCAGCGACCGGTCACCATGCACTCGCAGATGTTCCAGCCGCCGTTGTAGACCCAGCCGTAGCCGGCGCCGCACTCGCCCACGTTGTAGAGGCGCGGGATGGGCTCGCCGAACGCGTCCAGCGTCTGGGCCTTGGTGTTGCGCTTGGGGCCACCCTGCGTGTTGTACTGCGTGGGGTAGGTGAGCACCGCGTAGAACGGGCCCGCGAGCGGCCGCATCGTCTCGGCGGCGCGACCGAAGGCGGTGTCGCCGGCGCCCGCCTCGGCGTCGGCGTTGTAGGCGTCGACGGTCTCCTGCAGGGTTCCGGCGTCCATCTTGCCCTCGCCGGCCTCCACGCCGTTCATCTTCTCGGCAAGCTCCTCCAGCGTGTCAGCCTTCAGGATCCAGCCGCGATCGACCTCGGCGGAGTTATCGGAGCTCCACTGGTAGCCGCTGTAGCAGGTGAACCACGTGAACTTGCTCATGTCGCTCGCGCCGGAGGCGATGGGGCCCGCCTGGGCGGTCTCATCGTCAAACACGGTCCAGTACGGCAGGTGCGGCCACTCGCACTTCACGCCGTCGTAGAAGAACAGGTACTCGCGGCGACCGTAGCCGTGGCTGTCGGCGCGATCCTCGGGCATGAAGCGCTTGCCGTGCTTGTCGACGGCGATGAAGCCGGGGTTGGAGTCGCTCGCCTTGACGATCTGCAGGTTGGCCGGCACGGTGTCGGGGTCGTAGTCGCCCTTGTTGTACGTGAGGCCGGGGCACAGCATGGCGCCGCAGCCGGAGTCGGAGGCGTTCATGTGCCACAGCGCCGCGCCGACCTTCTGGGCCATGATGATGCCGTCGCCCGTGTTGTAGGGGGTGCCACGGCTGTAGATGGGCCAGCCCGGGTAGCTGTTCTCGATCATCTCGTCGTTGTGCTCGTAGCCGCCGGTGGCGAGAATGACGGCCTTCGTCGCCTTGACGTTGGCCTCCTTGCCGTCCATCTTCACGACGACGCCGATGACCTCGCCGGCGTCATTGGTGATCAGGCGCACGCCAGGGGTCTCGTACAGGAACTCGATGTTGTCGTATTGCTGGGCGCCCGCGTAGAGCGACTCCCACAACTGCGCGTTGCCGGCGCTGCCGTTCATCCATGCCTGGATCGCGTCGCCGCCGGGCAGGGCGTCAAACTCCGGCGAGAACAGCGGGAAGTGCTGGAGGTCGGTGTTCGGCAGCGTGGAGACGTAGTCGTCGTTCAGGGTGAGCGCGCTGGTGGCGAGCGCCGTGAGGTACTCGTCGTCGCTCGTGCGCTCGCTTGCCGCCTTGTAGTACTTCAGGCCCTCGTCCAGGTCCGTCGGGCACGTCCACATGTTGCCGGACACGCGGGTGTTGCCGCCCTGCTCCTCCTGGGGCGCCTTCTCGCACACGAGCACCTTGGCGCCGGCCTGCGCGGCCGTGATCGCGGCGGTCAGACCGCTCGCGCCGGTGCCGAGCACGACGATCTCGGCCTCCTTTGCCCACGTCAGGTCGCCCTTCTTGGCCTCGTCGGCCAGCGCCGAGGCGGTGATGGTGGCGCCGGCGGCACCGGCGGCGGCGACGCCGCCCATCTTGACGAGGTTGCGACGCGTGATGTTCCGCTGAGACATCTCGATCCCCCTTCCCCCCGCACGACGCGCGGGGATCGTCCTGGCGCGAGGCCTTGTCGACCCCTTTTTCGACAAGGTCCGCAGGCACGTGAGCGTCAGCGAGGCAGTTGTTGCGGTCACATCCGTCAGCGATGTCGCACGACGGGTATGGAGCCGAAAACGATGCTATTTACCTCGCGTTTTCATAGTGCCTACACATTCGCAAGCTCATCCTATCGCGGGTGTGCGCCCAAGGGAAGCCGCCACAACGAGCGTCTCGGTCATAACAACCCCTGGTTGTGGTATACCGTGGCCACACGAGCGACAAGCAGTGGTGCGGCAGGGGACGTCGTCGCTCCCGACGGCCGCATGCGGGATGGCGCGGGACCGCGGGACGGACCGCGTGACACATACAGGGAGGGCGCATGAGCGTGAGGGGCGGCTCGTCACAAGACACCACCGTGGCACGGGTCGGAGGCGGGACCGCGGGACATGACGGTTCGAGACGTGGCGGCCTGGGGCGTGGCAACTCGGGGCGCGGGGGCGACGCGAGGCGGGGCGGGCGCGCGGAGCGGGCGCGGCCGTCGACCTCGGCGAGCGGCATCCTGCGCGCGATGCCGGGCGAGGTGACGGGCGCGGACATCGACGTCACGCAGCTGCGCTACTTCGTCGCGTCAGCGCGGCGCGGCAGCATGTCCGAGGGCGCCCGGAGCCTGTTCGTCTCCGAGCAGGCGCTCTCCAAGGGGATCCGGCGCCTTGAGGCGACGCTCGGGACCGACCTGCTCGTGCGCGATCACGGCGGGGTGCGCGTGACGGAGTTCGGAGCGTTCTTCCTCAAGCGCGCCGAGCTCGCGCTCGCCGCGCTGGACCTTGCCGCGCGGAGCGTGCGGGACTTCGCCGCGGAGACGCGACGGTCGATCACGATCGGCATGCCGAACAAGTGCATGACCGACTACGGCGGCTCGCTCAACGTCCAGCGACTGTACGAGCTGCAGCGCGCGTACCCGGACACGGAGTTCGCCTTCGTGGAGGCCACGGCCGAGAGCATCCGGCGCCACGTCGACGACGGCTCGTATCGGTTCGGCATCGGACGCGCCGCGCCGGGCGGCGGCTATCACCGCGTCACGCTCGCCACGTTCCCGATGGTCGCCGTCGTGAGCGAGCGCGGACCGCTCGGTCGTCTGGCGCAGGTGACGCCCGCCGACCTGCTGGGCTGCCGCGTCGTGATCACCCGTGGCGATGAGAGCCTCGCGTCGCTCGTCGGCATCCTCGGGCGCGAGGCCGGCGCGATCATCCCCACGCTGCCGGTCTCGCTCGCGCCGATGGATCCCGGCGAGCTCATCGTGAGCGACGACGTGGTCGCGATCGAGCCGGAGCAGCACGCGACCAGATGCGTCGTCACGCCCGGGGTGCGCCTCGTCCCGCTCGCCAACATGCGGGGCGCGCGCGTCAGCGCTCCCCTCGAGCTGTGGTGGAAGGTCGGCGCGCCGCTGTGCGACGCCGAGCGCGGCGTGATCGAGTACCTCCGACACGTCTACGCCGACCGCCTGCCCACCAACCTGTCCGCTCGGACGCTGCCGGCCGGGGGCTGAGGCGCGCGGGCAGGCATGGGCGGGTCAAGATATTCAAATACGTTCATGGGAGTAAGGCATGCACAGCGCAGACGATGTCGAGAAGGTCGTGGGACAGACTCGCGACGGACACCCCCGTGGCAAGCATGGTCCCGGCTTTTCCCTCAGCCAGTTTGGCCTTGGCTTTTGGCAGGCATGGTGGGTCTATGCGCTTTGCTCGCACGATCTTCTGCCGCAGACAGCACCTCATGAGTCGTTGATGCAGCCAACTACGGCATTCCTTTGCCTTACGACCCTCGGATACCTCGCCATGGTAATCCTTGGCCGACATCCCGACGCGGCGGCGCGTCTCCTTCCATCCGCAGCCCGACGTGCGGGCGGATGCTTCCTGACGATCGCGATTCCTTGTAGCCTAGGGTCGATCGGCCTCGCTTTGTGCACGCAGACGCTCCTGCCGTGGGCGGCAGAAGGCGGCACGACCGCATGTGCGGCGTGGTGGACGTTCTTTATTATGTCCTGTACCACGTTCTCCGCTGGCAACGCCTTGTTGATAGAGCGGTGGGGCCAGCGTTGGAGCACCATGGCGAGCGGACACGTAGGTCGCTACGTCTATATGTCATATCTGGTCGGCATCACGGCCTTCCTCATCGTCTCCCTCTTTCCCATGACGCTCCGTATCCTCTCCGGCGCGGTCTTTCCGACGATATCCGCCGTGATCCTGCGACGGGCGACGTCTGACCCGCGCCGCGATCCACCGCGCGTTTCATACGAACAGGAACACCCCTCGCTAGCACGGCCGCTCGCCAGCGTACTCGTCCTCAATCTCGTCTGGGGACTCGCGCTTCCGTGCCTCACGTTGCTGGCGAGCGGAACGCTCTCCGTCTTCGGGGGACTCGTGCTCGCCGCGCTAATGCTTGGATCGCTCATCGTGTATCTCGCTCTCTTGCAGCCAGAAACGGAGGCGTTCGTTCTCATGGCGCCGATCGGTGCCGCGATGGCGACTGGCCTCCTCCTTGCGCTCGTGCTGCCGGCAAACCTTCTGTTCATGAGCTACGGCATCGCAACGCTGGGCGGCGCGTGCCTGGATATGCTCGTCATGATCGTCGCCTGCGACATGGCGCTCAGAATCGGCGAGAGCGTGTCGGTCACGCTGGGCGTCGCGATGGTCACATCCCGCGTCGGGTCACTGGCCGGCCGTGCGTGCTATGACCTCATCGCCCCCACCACGACACAGCTCTGCAACGTCCTCATCACCTGCTGCGCCATCGCGGTCGTCATCTGCTGTCTGCTCGTGTTTGACCAATCGCACCTCCAGGCCATCTACCGCGTCCGTCCCGCCCTCCCGCGTGAGGAGACACTTGAGGACAGGTGTGCCGCCCTCTCGGCTGCGGCGCACCTGTCGTCACGCGAAGGCGAGATACTCGCCCTGCTGGCACATGGCCGAAGCGCGCCCTACATCGCCGAGCAGCTCTCCCTGAGCGTCGGCACGGTCAAGAACCACGTGAGCACCATCTATCGCAAGGTCGGCGTCGGCGATCGCCAGAGCCTTCTGAATGCGATCGAGCTTTGTGTCAGGATGGACACCACTTCGTAAAGGGGCGAGCGATTTAGCTGCGAGAACGCAACTCATGACCTTTCGACACATGGCGCGTACCCGCCGTGCGCGCGATGCTCATACCACGCGAGCCGCCATCTCCTGATGCGTCGCCATCCGGGAGGCGGCACACGCTCAGACCGCACGCCTTAGCATCGATGCCTATGGCTGCGCGTATACGCCACCACGTTGGAAGGGGAATCACATGACTGAATCGCACCTCTCTTCGCGTCTCTCGCGTCGCGCTTTCGTTGCCGGCGCCACTGCGGCGGGCCTCGCCGCCGTCGCCGCCAGCACCGCGAGCGCAGCCGAGTCAGCGGCGAAGGACGGCAAGGCAGCCTCATCCGCAAGCTCCGACGGGGAGGTCAGTGTCGGCGCCCCCGTGGCGGGCTCTCCCTCATGGGCAGCGCCGTCCTGGGCGACCAAACCCGACCCCATCGCCGACAGCGAGATCGTGGAGACCATCCAGACTGAGGTCCTCGTCCTCGGCGCTGGCAACGCTGGCTGTGCCGCCGCCTGCTCTGCCGTCGAGAATGGCGCGAAGGTGCTCGTCTGTGAGAAGACCGACACCGTAAACGGCCGCGGCGGTGTCGTGGGCGCCTGCAACTCGCGTCTCAACGAGAGCCTCGGCTGCATGATCGAGCCCGTCGCGGCGCAGTATCGCTGGAACCGCACCTGCGGCAACCGCAACAACGAGGCCCTCGTGACCATGTGGTTCAAGAACTCTGGCCCTGCCATGAACTGGCTGCTGGACAAGGCGGACCAGTACGGCGCAACCTACTCGATCTACGCCGGCTACGCTGCGAACGGCATCATCCCCGAAGAGCCCGACGCCCACATGTTCTCAGCGGGCGACTTTGCCATGCCCCCCCGAGGCCGGCTACTTCGTGCCGACGGGCTTGCTCTATCAGAGCTCGCTCGACCAGGGCGTCCAGTACATGTTTGAGGCGCCGGCCGTGCAGCTGACCCAGGAGACGTCGGGTCGCGTGACGGGCGCCATCGTCAGTACCGCCGACGGCTACAAGAAGATCGTCGCGTCCAAGGCGACCATCCTGGCAACCGGCGACATCGCGGGCGACAAGGAGATGATGAACTACTACTGCGAGCCGCGCATGCAGCGTCTCATCCGCTCTGACTACTACCCCGTGGGCATCAACACCGGCGATGGCCAGAAGATGGGCATGTGGGCGGGCGGTGTCATGCAGGACGGCCCGCTCCCCACTGCCCTGCACCCGCAGGCCTACAGCATGTTCCACGGCCCGTTCATGTTCATCAACAAGAACGGCAAGCGCTTCTTCAACGAAGCCAACTGGGTGCAGGCAAAGTCCCTTCAGATGCTGAACCAGCCCGACGCTGTCGCGTGGTCCATCTTTGACGCGGACTTCGGCGAGGACACCGCCGACTCTCTCAACTACGGTGGCGGCATGTTCTGGGATTCGATGAGCCGAACCGTAGAGACGCCCTTTGACCCACAGATGGTCATCGACGTCGTGGAGGGCGAGGTCAAGAAGGGCGAGGACGTGCTGGGCAACGCAACCGCCGTCACCGCCTGGAAGGCAGATACCCTTGAGGAGCTTGCCGACAAGATCGGGCTCGACGAGACCGCCAAGGCAAACTTCCTCGCCGAGGTCAAAAGGTACAACGAGATGTGCGACGCTGGAGAGGATACGGAGTTTGAGAAGGAGGCCCACTTCCTCTACCCGATCGTGAAGCCGCCGTTCTACGCGACGATGACGGGCCCGTGCCTGCTCGCCGTCGTCGGCGGCCTCAAGGTGAACACCGACCTCGCGGTCATCGACGCCGAGGGCAACCCGATCGAGGGGCTGTACGCCATCGGCAATGCCTCCGGCGATCTGTACGCCATCGACTACCCGATCAACATGCCCGGCAACTCAAACGGCCGCTGCCTCACGTGGGGCTGGCTTGTCGGTAAGACGGTCGCCGCGCTCTAACCACTCTAACGCGCGACGATGCACGGAGCATGTCATCACAAGGCATGCCGTCATGAGGCCCATTACGACCGCCGCCCGGCCGCGTCTTTAGAGACGCTGGTCGGGCGGCGGTTTCACTCAAGCCGACCTGTCGCCCACTGGTGCAACCCTGCGTGCAACCACGTGCTCTCGTGCGCAACCGAATGCTACCTCGGCATGCATCGTCGCAGGCAAAGGGTACTACCCCAACCGGACGTGCCGATGCCTCCGCGCAGCCCCCTACCGCGCTCCGCCACCGCCGCCTCCGAAGCCGCCGCCGCCGGAGAACCCACCGCCGCCGAAGCCGCCGCCCCAGCCGCCGCCGGAGAACCCGCCGGAGCCGCCGCTGCCGGAGGACATCGCGGTCTTGGCCAGCTCGCCGGCCGACAGGGTCTGCGCCTGCGAGATCGCCTCGCTCATCATGGCGTAGGGCGCGTTGAGCGACCCGTGGGGCATGTACCACCACATGAGCGGCGCGAGCTGCTCGTTGTTGTAGACCTCGGGCACGCTCGTTCTGAGCTGCTCGGCGACGCGGTCGGACACGCCCAGCACCACCGACATCACCAGCAGGCGGTCCCAGAGGATCACGTCGGTGGGGATGGCTTCCTTCAGGTTGGTGAAGTCACGCAGCCAGTTGCGCAGCGCCTCCAGCTTCGCGTGCAGCTCGTTGGCGGCGCGCGTGTGACGCTCCATCTTCCTGCCGAACAGCAGCGCGAAGACGCCCGTCGCCACGAGCAGCAGCGAGCCCCACAGCGTGTCGTAGTCCATGGAGAGCAGGAACACCCCGCCGCCGATCGCGGCGATGATCGCGAGCACGCCGATGACGGTGGAGCGCACGTGCCACAGCGCGCCAGCCGGCTCGTCAAAGGGATAGGCGCTTGACTGCGTGGACTCCTTCTCGACAGCATTCTCCCAGGCCTTGTACCGGCCGCTGTACACCTCGGCGTCCCGCTTGGCGCACTCGGCGAACGCCGAGAAGAGGAACGCGTCGCCGTCATCAAAGACACTCTTGCCGAACTTCGCCGCGTCGGCGCGCAGCGCCCGCCGAGCCGTGCCGAACAGGAGCTTCATCGCCGCCTCGTCGATGGGACCGAGGGCGTCGTCCTTGTGCTCGGGGTTGCGCGAAAGGCGGTAGTCGTCCCGCAGCTTGCCGCGCTTGCCGGCCACCTGCACGCGCTCGAGCTTGATGACACCCTCGTCCGTCAGGCGCATGAGGGTGGCGGTCAGGTCCTCGTTCGTCACGTCGCCCCAGCGCCAGAGCCTGCCGAGCACCGCGGGGTGGTCGTCGCTGGGCACGTCGCGGAAGTACGTGTCGTCAAAGTCCGGCTTGTACTCGCGGCCGTGCCTTCGCCAGGCGCGGACCAGCACGACGACGATGACCACGGCCGCCGCGGCCATCGCGCCGTTGGCGAGCAGGCCGATCGCGCGGGCGCGGGCGCGCTGCGCGTTCGCCGCGTCAACCTCGGCCTGCATCTGCGCCAGGATCGCGTCGTACTTCGCCTGCGAGCTCGGGGTCATGTCGGAAAGCCAGCCCACGGGGAACAGCACGTTCACCGCCAGGTACTGTCCCGACTGCACGGTGGGCGCGTGGAAGGCGATCACGCCGTCGTCGCCCACGTCCACGGTGCCGTCCAGCGGGCCGTCCGCCCACGCCTGCACGACCGAGCCGCCGGTCGCGTCCGCGCCGTCGGGCACGGGCAGACGCACGGTGACGTCCACGTCCTGGCTCGTCTCGTCCCAGTCGGGCCCGACGGGCTTCCACAGCAGCTGGCCCGTGTCGGCCCAGGCCTGCGTGCCGCCCTCCACGACGTAGCTCAGGACGAGCGTGACCGCCTCGTCCTCCTTGTCAAAGTTCGCGATCACCCGCACCGCGTCCGAGGTCCGCTCCACCTCGTACGTGCCGGGCGTCTCGCGCGACGACGACGCGTACGCGATCTCCGAGCCGTCCGCGTCGCGCTCCGTGACGCCCTCGACGGTGATGGCGTCCACGTTCTCGGTCGGCAGGTCCCAGTAGACCTGGTGGAAGTTCCCGTCAAAGTCAAAGGTGCGCGCCTCCTGGAC
>CACZRK010000405.1 GCA_902783515.1 uncultured Coriobacteriaceae bacterium
CGATGCTGACGGCGAAGGCCGCCCTCAGGCGAGCGAGCTGCGCGACGCCGCGATGTCGCTCGGTGACGCCGAGCTGGTCAGCCATGAGATCTGGTTCGTCCTGACCGGCGCGTCCGAGGAGCAGCAGGCCGGCATGAAGGCCTTCCTTGCCGAGTACGACACCAAGCTACACAACGCGTGCTTCGTGAACCTGGAGTGCGTGGGCGCCGGCCGCCAGTCCATCATCCTGGAGGAGGGCGACCACGACCGTCGCAAGGCGGACCGCCGCATGGTCAACCTGATCGGCAACGCCTCGCAGGACCTCGGGCGCCCGCTCGCGATGGCGCGCATGGGCTGGCGCGACACCGACGCGACCCCCGCGCTTCGCCGCGGCCGTCACGCGGTCACCCTCTGCGGCATGCGGGACGGCGTGCCGGCGTACGCCCGCACCGCTGCCGACGTGGCCCAGAACGTGAGCGCCAGCAAGGTCAACGACATTGTCGACATCGTCGCCGAGTTCATCCGCCGCGCGTAGCGCGCGGCGGCGAGGGGCGGTGACCTGGTGAACATCATCATCATCGGATACGGTCGCGTGGGCGCGAGCCTCGCGAGCCTGCTGAGCGACGGCAACGACTCCGTCGTGGTCATCGACAACGATCCCGCTGTCGTCGCGGGCGTTGACCCGGACTTTCCCGGCCGCGTGATCGTGGGGCTGGGGTATGACGAGAACGTGCTGATCGAGGCGGGCGTGGAGGAGTGCGACGCCCTTGCGGCGGTCACGAGCTCGGACAACGTGAACCTCATGACGTCCGAGGTCGCCCGCCGCCTCTTTGACGTGCCGTACGTGATCACGCGTCTCGTCAACCCGGCGCGCCTGGACGTCTACGAGCAGCTCGGCCTTGACTACGTGTGCGACACCGAGATCGTCGCCGAGGACATCTCGGCCAAGATCCGCTCGCGCCACTCCCATCACCTGGACACCTTCGGCCCGTACGAGGTGCTTACGTTCTCGCTGCTCCCGCACGGCGAGATGCGCGTCAGCGACGTCGAGGCGCTCGGCAGCGTTGACGTCATCCTGGTCCGTCATGGGGGCATGGTCGTGCGTCCCTCAAAGGGCATGGCGCTGAGCGAGGGCGACACCATCATGGCCGCCGTCAGGACGGACTCGCTCGCGGCCGTCCAGCCCTACATGAAGGGATAGCCGCCATGTACATCATCATCGGCGGCGGCGGCAAGGTCGGCGAGGTCCTCGCGCGCCAGCTGCTCGGCGACGGGCACGAGATCGTCATCATCGAGCGTCGCGACGAGCGCGCCGACGAGCTTGCCCGCGACCTGCGCGGACGCTACATGGTCGTGCGCGGCGACTGCTGCGACTCCCGCACGATGGACGAGGCCGGCATGCGCGACGCCGACATCTTCATCGTCGTGACCGGCCATGACGACGTGAACCTCGTCGCCTGCGAGGTCGCCGAGACGCTCTACCACCCGTCGCGCATCGTCGCCCGCGTCAACAACCCGAAGAACGAGCGCATCTTCCAGAAGCTCGGCATCAACGCGATCTCGTCCACCGTCGTGATCGCCCGCATGATCGAGGAGGAGGCGCTCTCCACCCAGATGCGCACGGTCATGACGCTGCGCAACGGCGACCTCGCCATGCTGGAGGTCGAGATCCCCCACTCCTCCACGCTCAAGGCGGACGGCGGCATTCGCGTCTCGGAGCTGGAGCTTCCGCCCCCCACGGTTCTGGTCGCCGTCTCGCACGAAGACGAGTTCTTCATCGTGAACGGCGGCACCATCCTGCAGCCCGGCGACACGGTCCTGGTCTGCACGACGACGGTGAACGAGCAGGAGGTCCGCCGCGCGCTGCTTGATCTGTAGCCGTCTCGGCCGCGTCGTGCGCGCGGGCTTGTCGCGCGGCGCGGCGGCGCAAGGGCGATCGCGGGCGGCGCGGGGCGTGACTCTGCACAATTTCCACTTCCCCTGCTGCCCGCGTCCTGTATAATCACCAGATACGCATGCGGGCATCGCCAAGTGGTAAGGCAATGGCTTCCCAAGCCATCACTCGCGGGTTCGAATCCCGTTGCCCGCTCCAGCGCATGTCACAAGGGGGATGGCCGCACGCGGTCGTCCCCCTTGTTCGTTCGCGGCCTCGCATGTCGACGAGCGTGCGAGGCCGGCTGCCGGGGCAGGGTCGTCGACGCGGGAGGTGGTTCCTGTGCGCGAAGAGACAACGGCGCGCGTCGCGGCATACCTGCGGTCGCTGATGGCTGGCGCCGGCATGCCCAGCGCCACGTCGGCGCAGACAAGCGGCCTGCCCGCGCTGACGAACGGGCGCATCCTTCGACTCCTGCGCGCCTGCCTGGGGGAGGACCTCGCCCTCTTCCCCGACGGGCGCATGCTCATCTGGGACATTGCGCGTCACGACGGGTACAACATCCCGCCGTATCCGATGGCCGGCTGCGGTGACGTCAAGGAGTTCCTGCGCGACGAGGGCGCCCATGACGTCCCCTCGTGGTACGAGGGGCATCTGGGCATCCCGCGCGAGACGTATGACGAGATCTATCGCTATGAGCTCGTGATGGTGCGGAACCGCGCGCGGTATCGCCGCGTGTGGCTCGTCGCGTCGTCGACCATGGTGGACCGCGACCGGCTGGGTGGCGAGCTGGCGCGGTGCATGGGCGAGTGGGCGACGTTCGCGATGGGGGCGCAGACGTCGGCGCAGGACGTCCGACTGTTCAAGCGCTGAGCAGCGCCGACGACGCGCGATCGGGCGGCGTGACGAGACGACGCTCGTGCGCTGACGGCCTACGTGGCGGGTGCTCGTCGGCGGGATGCGTTCTGGAAGCGAAAACTGCATGCGCGCGGCAATAAAGCCCATACGAGGCATGGCAGGTTGAAGCAATTGGTATAGAATGCGTCCACGGAGGAGACCGTGAGGTCTCCTACACACAGACGGGCCGTTAGCTCAGTTGGCAGAGCAGGGGACTTTTAATCCCAAGGTCGAGGGTTCGAGGCCCTCACGGCCCACCAGTAAAAGCGCAGGTCGGGTGCATGTTTGCCTCGACCTGCTTTTTCGTGACCTGCCACGACCAGCGAGACGCAGCCCTGACGTGGCCTGTCGGTGGAAAGCGACAGGCGGGCGATGGCCGTCGCACGGAGGCGTTGTGCGCCACGTGCGCCGATCCAGGGCTTGTCATTCGTCCAGACCGGCTAGGGCACGGCAGATGCGAGTGACAAGGCTGTCGATAATGCCGTGGGCTTGGCGTGCAGGGGCGACGCGCGTCACGTCTGCGTCGGACGGCGATGCCGATGAGCGGAGCGGGGCCGGTGCTTCTGAAGCCGACGTGCCCAGTGAAATGCATGCTGAGCTGGTGCGAGAGGACTACATGCTCATGTGAGAAGGGTCGCCCGCATCTCATGCCACGAGGGCCTTGCCACAAGGCACGATGTGAGGGGTTATTCAGGGGCGCGAATCGCGAAGTACACGTCGTAGCGGGCGTCCAGACCACCGTCGTGCCACACATATGTAGGTAACGTGGTCATATGGCCCTCCCCCTTGCGCCCCCGCCCGCCGCGGGGTAGATTGATTCCTCGCGCCGCCCCCCAGGGGGCGCGCGACGAACCTTGAGAGCCGGATACCGAGGAGACAGCCTAA
>CACZRK010000406.1 GCA_902783515.1 uncultured Coriobacteriaceae bacterium
GGACGCGCGCGGCGTGGACTCCAGGACGCCGCCGAGCCAGCACGCCATCTGCTGCCCGTCGCCGGTCTCGGGTGAGAAGCCCATCAGGTCATCCTTCGTCTGGCCCTGCCGGGAGTTGATCTCCGCGATCTCGCCGAGCAGGTTCCAGACCATGGTCTTGTCGCCCGCGAAGTCGCCGGTGCACAGGATGACGCCCTTCGTGGTGTTGTACTGCACGTAGGACTGGTCGTCCTGGCGCTGCCCGATCGCGCCGACCACGTCGCCGTCGTCGTCGGTGAGCAGCTTGACGCCCTTCTCGCCGAAGTGCCACTCGACGCCCAGATCCTCGCCGGCGAGGATCGCGAACTGCTGGACCTCGTCCAGGCGCGACATCGCGGCGACGCCCGGGACGGAGTTGTCGTGGCTGATCGTGCCCATGAACTGCGCGACCGCCGCGTAGGAGCCGTTGCCGCCGCACATCATCGGGTACTCGACCGGGCCGTCGGCGGTGGCGCCGGAGACCTGGCAGATGACCTGCGAGGGGTCGAGCGGCGAGACGTCGCCGTCGCGGTCCTCGTGGCGGCGCACGATGCGGGCGCGGGTCGCGTCGTCGGCCCAGCCCTTCTCGGTCAGATCGTACAGGTGGTCGAACATCTCGCCGGAGTTCGCGACGAACTTGCGGATGATCTCCTGGTTGCAGCGGCCGCCCGCGCGGCGGACGAACTCCCTCGTGACCTCGCCGACGTCGTAGGGGCCATAGCCCTGGTCGATGAGCCACTGCGAGTTGACGTGGCCGATGTCCTCGCCCTTCACGCAGCGGTCCTCCTTCGTGGCCTTCTCCACGACGATGACCTTCGCGCCGCCCTCGGCCGCGGCGAGCGCCGCCTGGATGCCGGCATGGCCGCCACCGAGCACGAGCACGTCGCAGTCGTACGTCTCCACAGGCGTGCCGGTCTCGGGCGCCGTGCCCAGCCAGTCCTCGGCGCAGGCATAGTACGCCGTGGTCGCCATGCCGCCGTTCATCGCCGTCTTGCCCGCGTCGGCGGGAGCGCTCGCCGCGACGTCCTTCGCCGCGCTGCCCGCCTCCTTCGCCGACGCCGTCGCGACGATCCCCGCCGTCGAGGCGACCGCCCCGACGGCGCCCGCCGCCGCGAGGAACTCCCTGCGCCCGATGGCGCCGTGTGCGTCCTGCATGTGAGCCTCCATCCGTCATCCGTGACTGCACGTCGGCCCGCGGGTGCGTACGTCCGCCGGCGCGTGCCGCGCGTCGCATGGCGCGGGCCCGCGTCGGCGGACGTCCCCGCATCCCGCGGGGCGACGTCGATCGAGGCAGATGGTAGGGGGGTGGCGCGCGTAGGGGCATCACCACAATTGGTGATTGACGGCCATTGTCGGCCACTCTTGTCGCACGCCCCCTCGCTGGATGTGATGAGGGAGGGCGAACGCGCAGCTCAGGGGCCTATGCCCGCGATGCCTCGTGCTCGCGCCCGGCGTCGCCGGGCGTGCCCAGGTTGTTGACGGCCCAGCGCGCCATCTCGTAGAAGACGGGGTAGAGCTGCCTGCCGCCCTCGGTCAGCGAGTACTCGACGCGCGGGGGCATCTCGCTGAACTGCTCGCGGCGCACGACGCCGTAGCCCTCCAGGTCGCGCAGGGCCGTGGTGAGCATCGCGCTCGTGATGCCGGGGATGGCGCGCTTGAGCTCGCTGAAGCGCAGCGACGGCCGCAGCGTGAGGCGGAACAGCACCTTCAGGCGCCACTTGCCCGCGAGCATCTCCATCGTGCGCATCGCGGGGCAGTCGTTCAGGTCATGGGCGTCAAGCTCGCGCGAGGCACACCGCCCGCCTCCGCGTCCGGCCTCGCGCGCCTCGCGGCTCGGGGCGTCGCCCGCGGCCGGGTCGTCGGCGTCGTCGTGGGTGCACACGGCGTGGGCGTAGGGGTCAAAGCGTCGCGCGAACGCGAGGTAGTCGTCGTAGCAGCGGCAGGCGGGGTCGTCGATGAGGTCGTGCGCGCGGTCCCCCTCGTCGCCGCGCCCGCTCGCCCTCGCGTCGTCGGCCCTCGCGCCGTCCGCGCCCGTCTCGTCCGTCGCGCCCGTCGCGCGCGTCATGGTCGCGGCGA
>CACZRK010000407.1 GCA_902783515.1 uncultured Coriobacteriaceae bacterium
CGAGTACGACATCGAGAACGCCAAGGCGCTGGCCAAGGCCGGCGGCGACCCCAAGAAGGCGCGCAACTTCAAGCGCAAGACCCCGCCCAAGGGCTTCGTCGGCTGGGACAAGAACACCTTCGAGAAGCTCGTCCAGGCCACCCCCGCCCCGCTCACCCCGCGCATGCGCATCACGCACTCCATGGTGCTGGCCGAGGTCGAGCAGGGCGGCGACGCGCGCGCCCGCGTGGACCGGCTCATCGCCGACTCCGCCCAGACGCCCGAGCAGAAGGCCCGGCTGTCCGCGCGCGCCGACGAGATCTTCACGACCCTCGTCGACGCGGGCGTGGTCCTGCGCACCCCGCGCGACGACGGCGGCGCCGACTACGTGCTGACCGTCGACCTGCCCGACAACTTCGCGCTCGACCAGCCCCTCTCGCCGTTCCTGCTCGCCTCGCTCGAGCTGCTGGACCCCGCCAGCGAGACCTACGACCTGGACGTCATCTCCATGGTGGAGGCCACGCTGGAGGACCCGCGCCAGGTGCTGCGCGCCCAGGAGCGCCGCGCGCGCGACCGCGCCATGGCGGAGATGAAGGCCGACGGCGTGGAGTATGACGAGCGCATCGAGAAGATCCAGGAGGTCACCTACCCCAAGCCGCTGCAGGAGCTGCTGGACTACGCCTTTGCCGCGTACTGCGAGAAGGTCCCGTGGGCGCGCGACTACCAGCTCTCCCCCAAGTCGGTCCTGCGCGACATGCTGGAGACGGCGGCCGACTTCAAGGGCTACGTCGCCGCGTACGGCCTGGCGCGCTCCGAGGGCACGCTGCTGCGCTACCTCTCCGACGCCTACCGCGTGCTGGCGCGCACCATCCCCGACGACAAGCTCACCGACACGCTGCGCGACGTCGTCTCGTGGCTCGGCTTCGTCGTGCGCTCCGTGGACTCCAGCCTCGTGAGCGAGTGGGAGAACGCCGGCGCCGCCGTGGCGGCCGCCCCGCCCAAGGTGGCCGACGAGGTCGTGCGCGACCACCGCGGCCTGACCGTGCTCGTGCGCAACGCGCTGTTCCGCCGCGTCCGCCTGGCCGCGCACGGCGACGCGGGGGCGCTCGGCGACCTGGACGGCGCGTGGGGCTGGCGCGAGCTGCGCTGGCGCCAGGCGCTGGACGCGTACTTCGCCGCGCACGACGCGATCCTGCTGGACGCCGACGCGCGCTCCCGCGACTACCTGTCCATCGACGAGACCGACGAGCGCGCCGCCCACGTGTGGCACGTCCACCAGGCCTTCCGCGATCCCGACGACGACCGCGACTTCGGCATCTGGGCCGACGTCGACCTGGACGCGACGCAGGACGAGGGCGAGGCCGTCTTCAAGGACTATCGCGTCGGGTTCGTGGAGGACGCGCTCGACCGCGGGAGTGACGACGCCCCCGAGGGCGACCGCGAGGACGGGGAGGGCGGCCGCGAGGTCGACGACGCCCCCGAGGGCGACCGCTCGCGGTGACGCCCGCGCGTCGCGCGCCACCGCGCGACGTCGGGACGCTACAATGTCTACGTGGATTATCGGCATTGTGTCCGGCCCATTGCCACGCCGTAACAACAGCAGGGGCAAGTGGGCTGGATTTGCATACAAAGCACGTCGATTGCGTAAATAGCGCATTAACGGACTTTTCGTATGCATATATGCCGGTAGAATTGGTCCACACGACGGAGGGGACCGCGCGTCCTCGTCGCGCGAGGAACGCGCGGCGGACGCATGCCTGGGCCATCCGGCGTGCGTCGGCAGGCACGCGCGCCGCGCGTGCCGACGCATGACGACCGCCGCCGGAGGATGGCCAACGAACGCAAAGGAGAATCACATGGCTTCCACGAACTCGAACGCCTCGACCTCCCGCATCTCCCGCAGGGGCTTCGTCACCGGCGCCGCGGCGCTCGCCGCCGGCCTCGGCATCATGGCGCTTGCCGGCTGCGGCAACGACGCGTCCTCCACGAGCGGCGGCTCGTCGGCCGGCAGCTCCGCCGCGAGCACCAGCGCCGCGGGCGGCGCCTCCACGGCCTCGGGCGGCAAGCAGCTGCGCTTCGTCACCGGCGGCGAGTCGGGCACCTACTACGCCTTCGGCTCCGTCATCGCGCAGCACGCGACGAACAACACCCCCTACAAGGTGACCGCGCTGTCCGGCAACGGCTCGCAGGCCAACGTCGTCGCGCTGCAGGACAACGAGGCCGAGCTCGCCTTCTGCCAGTCCGACGTCATGAGCTACGCGTACCAGGGCTCCAACCTCTTCGCCAGCACCGGCGCCGTCGACTGCTTCTCCGTGCTCGGCGCCCTCTACCAGGAGCAGGTCCAGATCGTCACCTGCAACGCCGACATCAAGTCCGTCGCCGACCTCGCCGGCAAGAAGGTCTCCGTCGGCGCCAAGGGCTCGGGCGTGTACTTCAACGCCCTGGACATCCTGGGCGTCTACGGGATCGGCGTGGACGACAGCGACGACCCGAGCCTCAAGAAGGACCAGAACATCACGCCGACCTATCAGAGCTTCGGCGACTCCGCCAACGACCTGAAGGACGAGAAGATCGATGCCGCCTTCATCGTCGCCGGCTACCCCACGACCGCCATCACCGACCTGTCCACCAGCAAGACCGCCTACCTGGTCGCGCTGGACGACGACCACGTGGCGCAGCTGCTTGACGCCTCGCCCTACTACAGCAAGGCGACCATCCCGGCCGGCACCTACACCGGCCTGGACACCGACACGACGACCGTCGCCGTGGAGGCCGTCGTCATCGTCCGCGACGACGTGGAGGACGACGCCGTGTACGCGATCGCGGCCGACATCTTTGACAACGCCCCGAACCTGGTGGAGAGCCACGCGAAGTACGCCGAGGTCTCCGTCGAGACCGGCGCCTCCATCACCTCGGTGCCCTACCATCCCGGCGCGGCCAAGTACTTCGCCGAGAAGGGCTACTCGCTGGAGACCAAGAACGGCAAGGTCGAGGCGACCGGTGCGGCCTCCTCGAAGGCCGACTAGCGCCGCGAGGCCCGCGGGGCGCGGCGGCGCGGCATCTGCTACGCTGTACGCCTCCAACTCACACAGGGCGCGACATCCGAGATCGCGGCGGGCTCAGTCGATGACCCGCCGCGATCTCGTGCGTTCGGGCGCGCCGCGCCGCGCCGGCGCGGACGTCGAGGCGCCCCG
>CACZRK010000408.1 GCA_902783515.1 uncultured Coriobacteriaceae bacterium
ACCGTCTCGCCGGCGCCTCGCAGCTCGTCGACGACCTCGTCCACGCTGAGGTATCGGTCGGCGTTCCGGCGCAGGCACGCCTCGATGAGCGCCCGCTGCTTTGTCCTGTACGCGCCTCGACGCTGCGCCATGGTCGCGACTCCTTCTGCCCTGCGTCCCGTGCCCTGCCTGGGCCCGCGCGCGACATGCGTCGTGGCGTGGCTGAGCGCACGGGGGTGTATGAATCGAAAAGTAAATCCGAATCCATATTAAGACAAGCGGCGCCGTGTGTGGGCAGCCCGTGGCGCCGCCGTCGGGCGCCCATGAGAACGACACAAGGACGACGCCTGTCATCGCCCACCCAGCGTCGCCCGACGCCTCCCGCCCAGCGCAAAAGGCGGGCCCGGGGTCGCGCCCCGAGCCCGCCTTCCTCGTCGTGCTTCTTCCGCGCGTGGCTCTGGCGGCGCGCTGGCGGCGTGCCCGTCGCGCGCCGTTCGCGAGCCGCTCGTGCCGTCTGCGCGCCTACTGCCGCGAGCTGCGGCGATGCAGCGCGATCACGACGCCCGCGATGCCCGCCACGACCGCGCAGCCGCCGGCAAGGGCCAGCAGGTTGACGCCCAGGAGGTCCGTCTGGTCGCCGGTCTTGGGCACCGTCGAGCCCTGGGTCGGCGTGCTGGGCGCCGGGGGATTCGAGGGCGTCGGGGTCTGGGGCGTGTCCGTCGGCGGCGTGGGCGGCACCTCGGTGGCGGCGTTCGTGACCGTGAAGCCCGTCTTCGCGTCGCCGGTGACCGTCGTCGCATAGCCGCTGACCGCGTCCTCGCGCACCGTGTAGGCGATCGCGGTCCCGTGGTCGCGACAGGCCGGCAGGTCCGTGAACGAACCCTTCCAGCCGCTGTCGGCGGTGAGCGTTAGGGTCTTGCCCGTGTCGACGCCGTCGGCGAGCAGGTGGATCGTGACGGGGCCGCCCGTCGTGCCCACCCAGGTCTTGGTGACCGGCACGTCCACGGTCTGCGGGACGTGGGCGTTCACGAGGTCGGTGCCGACCACCGTGGCCTCATAGCCCGCGACGGGCTGCTCGCTCACGGCATAGGCGATCCGATGGCCGTCCGCGTGGTCGTAGACGGGCAGGTCCGTGAACGCGTACGCCCAGCCCTGCGCGGCGTCGACCGTGCGCGACGCGACCTTGGTGCCGTCGGCGAGGAGGTCAACGGTGATCAAGGCGGGGCGCATGCCGTCCTGGTCGTCCGCGTCGTCCCAGGTCTTCGTGCCCGTGACCTCGGTCGTCGCCGTCGCGGTGTTCGTGATGGCAAAGCCGTCGCGCGCGTTGCCGGCAACGGCGGAGTCATAGCCAACGATCGGGTCCTCGCGTACGGTGTAGGCGATGTCCGCGCCGTGGTCGCGGTGCGCGGGCAGGCCGGTGAAGGCGCCCGCCCAGCCGGCGTCGGCCGTGAGCGTCAGGCTCTCGCCCGTGTCGACGCCGTCGGCGAGCAGCCGCACCGTGACGCCGTCCGCCGCCGGGCCGACCCACGTCTTGGTGACGGGGACGTCCACGGTCTGGGGCGCGTGGGCGTTCGTCACGACGTAGCCGTCCTGCGCGTCGCCGCTCACCGTCGCCTCGTAGCCGGCGGGCACGTCCTCCTCGTCGACGGCGTAGGCGATCTCGGCGCCGGCCTCGTCGTACTGCGCGAGGTCGTCAAAGGCGCCCGACCAGCCGTTGTCGGCCGACAGCGTCAGCGTCTGGCCGGTCGGCTCGCCGTTCGCGAGCAGGCGCACGGTCACGCTCCCGGGACGCAGGCCGTCCTGGTCGTCGCCGTCGTCCCAAGTCTTGCTGACGGGCACCGAGACGGTCTGGCGCACGTCGGAGACAGTCAGGACGGCGCCGCCCGCGGCCGTGACCTCAAGCGTGTGGGGCTGGTCGTCCAGCACGTAGCCCGTCGGCGCGACCGTCTCGACCACCGTGTAGGTGCCCTGCGTCAGATAGCCGGACGTCGCGGTGCCGTCAGCGCCGGTCGTGAGCTCGAAGGACGCCCCGTCCGCGCCGGTCACGAGGAACGTCGCGCCGGCGAGCGGGGTCTGGCCGTCGGCGGCGTCCACCTTGACGATCCGGATCTTGTTGGCGAGGTCGCCGCCGCCCGAGCCGCCCGACTCCGCGGACTGATAGGACCCCCAGGTCTCCTTGGACACGCCGTTCGCGTTCATCTGGAGATGGTTCTTGAGCAGCATGCCCGGTCGGTAGCTCGACCTGTACCTGAGCATGAACTGGCTGCCGTCGCGCGCGACGTCGCCCAGGTCCAGGGTGAACGACGTGCCGTCGGCGCTGACCTGCAGCCTGTCGGTGAGGTCGATGGTACCGAGCTCGGCGGTGACGTTGCCCTTCGAGTCGAACGTGACCCTCGTCAGCGTGAAGCTCGTCGGGTCGTACGCGATGCCGGCCAGGCTGTCGTCGGAGCTGAGCTCGTCGGAGATCACGAGGTCGTCCATGTGCGCCTGGGCCCAGTTCACGCGCGCGACCCACTTGACCTCGTTCGGGCTGTCGGCGACCTTCTCGCCCCACTTGCAGAGGTACTCGTCCGTCAGGTCCTGCGGCCCCACGACCGTGACGGGGTCGGTCGTCGAGCCGGGCGTGACCTGGCCGTTCACCGAGAAGGCGAACGTCTGGCCGTCACCTTCCGTGACCTTGGCCCTGTTGAACTGCGCCCCGAGGTACATCGTCCCCTTGACGTTGTACTTGCCCTCCACGTAGTCGGTGAACGTCACGTGGATCGTGCCGCCGGCACCGTCGGCGCCCGTCGTCACGTGCGCGGTCGCGACCACGTTGCCGTCGTCGTCGGTCAGGTCAAAGTCGCTCTCGGGCGCGTCGGACACGAAGCGCATCTCGTCGGGGATCGTGACGTCAAAGTAGTCGCCCGCGTGCAGGTCGTTGCCCATGCGGCTCGCGTCCCAGCGCAGCTTGAGCGAGAACGTGTTGGAGATGAACATCTCCGTGACGTCCTCGTGCGACAGGGTCTGGATCTTGAGCTCGGTCACGTCTACGTCAACCTGCGCGCCCGACCCGCCGGGGGCGGGGGAGCGCAGAGCCGCGGTGGCCGCGAGCGCCATGAGGGGCGCCGCGTCGTCGGCCTGCGTCGAGGTCGCGCGCGCCTGCTCGTCGCCGGCGTCGTCCCCGGCCGTCGCCTGGTCGT
>CACZRK010000409.1 GCA_902783515.1 uncultured Coriobacteriaceae bacterium
CGCGCCTTGCGCCGTGACGCCCGCCGCTCATCGCGCGCCCGTCTCGCCCAGCCGCGCCTCGACCACGTTCTCGTCGCGCACGGGCGTCTGGTTAAAGACGTAGTCCAGGTAGAGCCCCACGAGCGCGGACTGCTGCGCCCACGCGTCGTTCAGGTCGGGCTTGACGTCCAGCAGGTCCAGCCGCCCGGCGAACCACGCCTGGTTGACGTCGGTGATGTAGTCGACCATCTCCCGCGCCTCCCGCTCGTCCCTGCCCGCGGCGACGAGGTCGTCGACCGTGGTCATGCCCGACGCGGAGCGGAAGAAGTCGCGCGCGTACGTCGGGAAGTCGAGCAGGTCGGGGTCGTCCGACCCCCGCTCGCGCGCCCAGCCCGCCACGTCGAGCGACGCGGTGCGGTACGCGAGCGTCAGCGCCGCGTCCTCGGCGGGGCGAACGTCCACGAGCGCGTAGAGGTTCGGCGAGACGGCGAGCGACTCGGTCGCCACGTCCGTCAGCCCGGCGCCGTCCGTCGCGTAGTGCTGGCAGTGCAGGTGCCCCGAGAAGTTCATGCGCACGCCGCCGGCGTCGTACAGGTCGCGCAGGCCGTCGGCATTGTTGATCGAGAAGCTCTCCGCGATGAAGGCCTGCTGCAGCACGCTCTGGTGGCTGAACGCCAGGACCTGGGCGCCCGCCGCGCGCGCGTCCGCAAGCTGGTCGCCGACCCACGCGAGGGTGCGCGCGGGCAGGGTCCCGGGCGTCTCGACGGCGTTGCAGTCCACGAACAGGAATCGAACGGGCACGCCCGCCGTCAGTCGCTCGTCAGGCACCTGCCAGACGTAGCTGAGCGACGCGTCGTCGCGCGCGATCGCGTCGTCGTAGCCATACGCGGCGTAGAGCTGCGCGAACTGCTCGCCCGTCAGGCTCTGGGCGGGCTCGTAGCCGTCGCCGGAGAAGCGCGCGGCCTGCGGGCAGTTGACGTCATGGTTGCCCGGGATGACGAGGACGGGGATGCCGGCCGCGCGCACGGGGTCCATCTTCGCCACGAAGTCCTCGTGGCTCTGGACGGCGCCGTTGTACGTCAGGTCGCCCGTGACGGCGACAACATCGGGGCGCTCGCGCAGGATCGTCCACACGAGGGCGTCCATGATCTGCTCCGAGTACTCCATGCACTTGGCGTCAGAGGCGCGGATGGTCCGTTCGAAGCACGCGCCATGGTCCGTGAGCCGCGGCGACAGGAAGTGCATGTCCGTCGCGACCAGCATGCGCAGACCGTCGCGGTCGTCACGCGCGGCGCTCCTCGCGACGCCAGGCTCGGCGGAGGCGGAAGCGGAGTCAGAGGCAGAGGCGTCGGCCGCGCCGGACGAGTCGGGCGGCGTCGACGACGCCGGCACCTGCGCGGCCGCCGCGACGCGTGCGACGGGACAGGTCGCCGCGAGCGCGCCGGCGATCGTCCTTGTGACAAAATCAGCACGAGTGAGCACATGCGGCTGACGGGCGCGACGGCGCCCGCCCTCCGACTCGGTCTGACAACTCGCACGCATCGCGTCCCCCTTCGTCCGCGGCGCCGCGCATACCCGCCCTGAGCTGCCTTGACGGCAAGACCGGGGCGGTGCTTGCGACGGCACGCCATCAGGCCATGGTGCCACGCGATGGACGTTGCGTGTGACTCGATGGGCCTCTCGACAGCAATGGCACGATTTACCTGCGACTTTGTGCGCGTTTCAGCTGGCATTCACCATGCGCGGACAAGTCCGTCACATCCGCCGGGAACAATGATGCAAAAGGCGGCGGGTACCGAGAAGGCGCCCGCGTCTCAGGACAGACCTCCTTGGAGGGGATGGCTGACATGAAGATCGAACACACCGCGATCGGCTCCCGCGTCGCCGTCGCGTGCGCAGGCACCGCCCTCGCGCTGGCACTCTCGCCCCTCGCGGGCACGGCCGCGCTCGCATCGGAGCAGGCAGGGGTCACGACGACGTCCGCCGAGGCCGAGGCGGGCTCTGGCGCGGCCAAGGCGAGCTCGGCGGCCGAGGGCGCCTCGGCGGCGGGGGCCGACCGCGCCGCCCAGCTCATCGCCGCGGGC
>CACZRK010000410.1 GCA_902783515.1 uncultured Coriobacteriaceae bacterium
GCCTTGGCGTAGTCGTCGTCCATCGTGAAGCGCTCGTCCTCGAAGTCGATCGAGCAGCCCATGCGCTTGATCTGATCGACGATGATGCCGCCGTACTCGTGCGTCCAGTCCCAGCACGCGTCCACGAACTTCTCGCGGCCGATCTCCAGGCGGGAGACGCCCTCGCTCTTCAGCTTCTTGTCCACCTTGGTCTGCGTCGCGATGCCGGCGTGGTCCGTCCCGAGGATCCAGCGCGTGGAGGCGCCGCGCATGCGGTTGTGCCGGATGATCGTGTCCTGGATCGTGTCGTCAAGGGCGTGGCCCATGTGCAGCATGCCCGTCACGTTCGGCGGCGGGATGGTCACCGTGCAGTCACCGACGCCCGGCCTGCGCCGGTAGGCGCCTGCGGCCATCCATTCGTCGATGAGCCCCGGCTCGACGTCCTGGGGGTCATAGGTCTTGGGCATCTCTTCCACGAGCAACCTCCTTGCGATTGCGCCTTGGGGCGGCGTCCCGTGCCGTCCGCCATGGCGCGTGCCTCTCGCCTGCCATCACGTCGTGCGCGGCGTCGCGACCGCTCGGCAGCGCCCGCTCGGCGCCGCCAGCGGGGCCGTGACCCACGTGGTAAATTTTCAGTATACACATGGCTCTACCCGCGCGGCCGCGGCCAGAAGGGTACAAACCGAGGACAGACACGAAGTCCATGCGAGCCGGCTGATCGCCGCGCGTGCACACGAGTGACGGCCGAGGCACCGTGGCGTGCCGAATGCACAAGGGGGGACCTGGTCTTTGATCGACACCTACCGACAGACGCCGGTCGAGAGGGCGCGCGAGGCGCTCGGATCGCTTGACGGGCTGTGGGCGTCGTTTCGCTCCTACGTGGGACGCGCCGTGCACGGCCAGCTGGACGCACGCGGCAAGCGTCAGCTTGCCGTGCTGCTGGGTAGCCTGGCGATCGGGCTCGTCGTCTGCGTGCTCGTGGCGATCCCGCTCGCGCACCTCGTGAGCGACCCGGAGAACTTCCGCGCGCTGCTGGAGCGCAACTACGCGCTGGCAGTCGTCGCCTACGCGCTCGTGAACACGATCCACGTGTTCATCGCCGTCATCCCCGGCGAACCGCTGGAGCTGGGCGCCGGCGCGCTGTTCGGCACGTGGGGCGGCCTGGCGATCGTGAGCGTCGGGCTCGGCGTCGGCGAGCTGCTGGCGTTTCTGCTCGTGCGCCGCTACGGCTGGCGGGTCGTGAGCCTCTTCGTCTCGCAGGAGACCCTGGACGGGCTGGCGCTGTTTCGCGACGAGCGGCGGCGCAACGTCATCACGTTCCTCATGATGTTCATCCCGGGCACCCCGAAGGACATCATGTCCTACATCGTCGGCCTCACGCCGATGCGCCTGTCCACCTGGATGGTCATCTCGCTGACGGCCCGCGTCCCCTCCATCCTCATCTCCACCTACTGCGGGGCGACGTTCGCCGAGGGCTCCTACGGCCTCTCGGCGATCGTGCTGCTCGTGAGCATCGCGCTCTCCGTGATCGGCCTGCTGTACTACGGCAGCATCAATCGTCAGGCGAAGGTCGCCGCCGCCATGGACCGCGTCGCGCGACGCGAGTGGAGCGAGGCGGGCGGCCGTCGCAACGACGCCGCGACGTTCGACCCGGTCACGGGCGTCTAGGACGCGCGCCGGCGCGCGTGCGCAAGGGCGCGCCCGTCATCCACGGACCACGGCACGCGAAGGCCGCCCGTCCGTCAGCGCCTTGGCTGACGAGCGGGCGGCCTTCTTCGCGCCGCGCACCGTGAGGGCGCGCGGCGACGCATGCCGAACGGCGTCGCGCCTAAGCGCGGGCGTCGCCCGAGGCGGGCGTGACGATCGGCATGACCGTCGTCTCCCCCGCGCCGGGCTTCTTCGCCGACGAACCCTGCGCGGGCAGGGACGCCGGGTCGTCCAGCACCATGTGCGGGCGGGCGTCGCCCTCCACGCAGTCCGCGTCCACGACGACCTCCCGCACGCCCTTCGCGCTCGGCAGGTCGTACATGGTGTCCAGCAAGACGCCCTCGCAGATCGCGCGAAGGCCGCGTGCGCCGGTGCCGTGCTTGATCGCCTTGCGGGCGATCGCGCGCAGCGCGTCCTGCGTGAACGTGAGCTTGACGCCCTCCATGCGGAACATGCGGGTGTACTGCTTCACGAGCGCGTTCTTCGGCTCCGTCAGGATCGTGACGAGGTCGTCCTCGCTCAGGCCGCGCGTCGCGGTGATCACCGGGACGCGGCCGACGAACTCGGGGATCATGCCGAACTTGTGCAGGTCCTCGGGCAGGCACTGCGCGATCAGGTCGTCCGACTTCTCGGAGACCTTCTCGCGCAGCTCGGAGTTGAACCCGACGCCGCGCTTGCCGATGCGCTCGGCGATGATCTGGTCCAGCCCCACGAAGGCGCCGCCGAGTATGAACAGGATGTTCGTCGTGTCGATGGAGATGAGCTGCTGCTGCGGGTGCTTGCGGCCGCCCTGCGGCGGCACGCTCGCGACGGTGCCCTCCAAGATCTTGAGCAGCGCCTGCTGAACGCCCTCGCCCGACACGTCGCGGGTGATGGAGACGTTCTCGGCCTTCTTGGCGATCTTGTCGATCTCGTCCACGTAGACGATGCCCATCTGCGCGCGCTCCACGTCGCCGTCGGCGGCGTTGATGAGCTTGAGCAGGATGTTCTCCACGTCCTCGCCGACGTAGCCCGCCTCGGTGAGCGTCGTCGCGTCGGCGATCGCGAACGGTACGCGCAGGAAGCGCGCGAGCGTCTGCGCCAGCAGCGTCTTGCCCGTGCCGGTGGGGCCGAGGATCAGGATGTTGCTCTTCGCGAGCTCCACGTCGTCGCCGTCCACGTCCGCGTCGTCGCCGACGGCGATCCTACGGTAGTGGTTGTAGACGGCGACGGACAGCGCGCGCTTCGCGGCCTCCTGCCCCATGACGTACTGCGAGAGCTCGTCGTAGATCTCGTGGGGCGTCGGCAGGTTGTTGAAGTCGATGGAGTCCTCCTCCATCTCCTCCACCTGGCCAATGCCGCTCTCGGCGAGCATCTCGCGGCACGTCTCGATGCACTCATCGCAGATGAAGACGCCGTTGGGGCCGGCGACCAGCTTCGCGACCTGGCTCTGCGGCTTGCCGCAGAACGAGCAGTGCAGCTCTGTCTGAGTAGGGTAGTCCATGCGACCTAGCCTTCTATGCCTCGTTCATGGGCGAGCCGGTGGGCAGACCGCTGCCCGCGCGGTCCACGATCACGCGGTCGGCCAGGCCATAGGCCACGGCCTCTTCGGCGGTCATGTAGTTGTCGCGCTCGGTGTCGCGCTGGATGGTCTCCAGGCTCTGGCCGGTGTTCGCGGCAAGGATGCCGTTCAGACGGTCGCGCGTCTTCTTCATGAAGTCGGCGACGATCTCGATCTCCGTCTGCTGGCCCTGCGCGCCGCCCGAGGGCTGGTGGATGAGGACCATGGAGTTCGGGAGCACGAAGCGCTTGCCCTTGGCTCCCGAGCTCAGCAGGACGGCGGCCATGGAGGCGCACTCACCCAGGCAGATCGTGGACACGTCGCACTTGATGTAGTTCATCGTGTCCAGAATCGCCAGACCGGCCGTGACCGAGCCGCCCGGCGAGTTGATGTAGAGCGAGATGTCCTTGTCGGCGTCCTGGCTCTCCAGGTGCAGCAGCTGCGCGACGACGAGGTTCGCCGACACGTCGGTGACCTCCTCGCCGAGGAAGATGATGCGGTCGTTGAGCAGACGCGAGTAGATGTCATAGCTGCGCTCTCCGCGCGGTGACTGCTCGACGACATAGGGAACAAGCGCTGACGTGGGCGTGACAATCTGCGACATAGGCAGGTGTGCCTCCTTAGGGACGGAAGCGGCCTACTCGGCCTTCTCCTCGTCCGTCTTCTCGGCCTTCTTGGCGGCGGCCTTCTTGGTCGTCGTCTTCTTGGCGGCCGGCTTCTTGGCGGGCTTCTCCTCCGCGGCCTCGGTGGCCTCGGCGGCGGGCTCGGCCTTGGCGGCCTTCTTCGTCGTGGTCTTCTTGGTGGTCTTCTTGGCAGGCTTCTTCTCGGCCTTCTCCTCGGCCTTCGCGTCAGCCTTCTTCTCGTCGGCGGGCTCGGCCGTCTCGTCGGCCGGCGCCTCGTCGGAGATCGTCACGTTCGCGGTCTCCAGCAGCCAGTCGATGGCCTTGTTGCGACGGATGGAGACGCGCACCGCGGGCATGCGGCCACCCTCGAGGAACTCCTTCTTGGTGGCCTGCCAATCCTTGACGCCGGAGTTCTTGAACTCCTCGTCGATGTCCTCCTCGGTGCAGTCAAAGCCCTTCTCGGCGACGAGGGCGTCCAGCGCGAGGGACTCGGTCGCGATGTCGGTGGCCTGGTGGTTCAGGTCGTCCATGAAGGCCTGCGGCTGCATGCCGTTGGCGGCGAGCCAGCCGTCCAGCGTCATGCCGCGGCTCTGGAGCTGGTTCAGGAAGTTCTGGCCGAGCTCCTGGAACACGGTCTGGACGTACTCGGGCGTGGGCTTGCCGTCAAGGCGCTTCGCGAGCTCGCCGGTCACGCGGCTCTCCTTGAGCTGCGGGAGCTGGCTCTTCTTCTGGTCGCCGATCTCCTTGGCGATGGCGGCGCGCATGGCGGCCACGTCGTCAAAGCCGAGCTTGTCCTTGGCGAACGCGTCGTCAAGCTCGGGCACGACGTGCTCCACGAGCCTGTTCACCGTGACGTCGAGCGTGACGGTCTCGGGCTCGGGGGCCTCCTCGCCCTCGGCGGGCTTGGGCTGCTCGATCTTCACGACGACGCCCTTCTTCTCGTCGCCGGGGTTCATGCCGATGAGCGCCTCGTCAAAGTCGGCGGGCATCATGCCGGCGCCGAGATGGTACAGGCGGTTGTCAAAGTTGAGCTGCTTGTACTCCTCCGGCGCGGACACCTTGACGTACACGAAGTCGTCGGCCTGGACCGGGCGGCCCTTGATGTCCTCGTACGTCCCGAAGTAGCCGCGGAACGTCTCGATCTGGCCGTTGATCTCGTCCTCGGTCGCCTCGTCGCTCGGCAGGGTGATGTCCACCGGGTCAAACGAGGACAGGCTTAGGACGGGGCGGACGGTGTACTGCACCTTGAAGGTGAAGTCCTTGCCGCCCTCGGCCACCGCGGGCTCGGGGAAGCTGGGGTCGCCCACGGGCACGATGTCCTCGGACTCGCGCACCTGGGGCTCGACCTTCTCGACGAGCGCCTGCGTGGCCTCGCCCATCACGGCGTCATGGCCAAGCTGGCTGTCGATGACGGGACGAGGAGCGTGGCCCGGGCGGAAGCCGGGGAACCGATACTTCTTGGCCAGATCCTTGTACGTGCTGGCGATGGTCTTGTCGACGTCCTTGGCATCAACCGTGACGGTGACGGCGACCTTGTTGTTCTCCAGACGCTCTGCCGATGTCTCCAACGTTCCTCCAACTTGACTGCGTATGGGCGTCCTGCCCAATACTCACCTGGTGCGGGCGAAAGGACTCGAACCTTCACGGGTGTCCCCACTGGAACCTAAATCCAGCGCGTCTGCCAATTCCGCCACGCCCGCGTTATACGGATAACCACCGCATACTACCAGAAACGACCACGGACGGTACGCTTCTACCCAATCAGGCGGCAAAACCACGGTGAGAATCAAGGAATATGGCGATATCGTGAGTGCCTTCAGGATGGTCGGTCGGACGTCGAGAAGGCCGGCGAACGGTCGGGAATCGATGGAGGAGCGGTGCGCCGGGAGTTGCCGTGGCCCCGCGGCGCGCCATATCGTATACTGCTCCGATGTACGCACTCCGGGGCGTAGCGCAGCTTGGTAGCGCATCTGCTTTGGGAGCAGAGGGTCGCTGGTTCGAATCCAGTCGCCCCGACCATGCGGCAGTAGTTCAATTGGTAGAGCATCAGCCTTCCAAGCTGACTGTTGCGGGTTCGAGTCCCGTCTGCCGCTCCATCGCGTCTCAGGGAGTCCATCGCCTCGTGCGATGGGCTTTTTTTCGTTGTTTTGGGCGCCGCCGACGCCCGTCGCGACGCGCGACGGCGCCATCGCGCGTATACTGGTCGCGCTCGCACGTCGGCCGCTCGGCCGCCGCCGACGCTCGCTCCATTAGCTCAGCTGGATAGAGCAGGGGACTTCTAATCCCAAGGTCGATGGTTCGAATCCGTCATGGAGCACCACGCACACCCAAGGCCACACGGCGCCGCGCCCTGTGGCCTTCCTTGTATCCGCCTGCCGTCGCGCCGCGGCGCGCTGACCCGTCCGTCAGGAGTCGATGAGGCAATGTCCGACGAAGAGCGCGACGAGGGGCTGCGGCCCCAGGACCAGACGACGCCTGTCGCGGCGGCCGCGCCGGCTGACGGCGTGACGCCGGCGGACGCCGGCGCGCCAGCCGACGCGGGGGCGTCCGACGAGGTGGACCCGGCCGACCTCGCCCCGTCCCCCACCCCGGGCGCGCGCGGCCAGGCCAGGGTGATCGTCGTCATCGTGAGCGTCACCGTGCTCGTGCTCGTGGCGATCGCCGTCGCCGGCACGGCGTTCTCGCGCGACGGGTCGCGGCAGCTGTCCGTGCAGGAGGTCGCGACGAAGCTCGCCTACCTGAACGGCGTCACCGCGACGACCGC
>CACZRK010000411.1 GCA_902783515.1 uncultured Coriobacteriaceae bacterium
CGGGAGGCCGTTTCCCTGGTGCAAAACCCGCGCACGGTGCTGATCGACACCTCCACCGCCCACCGCACCCACACGGATTGGACGTACGGCTTCCCGGAGCTCTCCGCCGAGCAGCGCGCCGCGATCGCGGGGAGCAAGCGCGTCGCGAACCCCGGCTGTCACGCCACGGGCCTCGTCTCCACGACCGCGCCGCTCGTGCGCATGGGCATCCTGCCCGCGGACTACCCGCTGACGTGCTTCTCGCTCACGGGCTACTCGGGCGGCGGCAAGCGGATGATCGCGCGTTACGAGGAGCCCGCGGCGCAGCGTCCCGAGGAGCTTTCGACCCCCGGCGTGTACGGCCTCGCGCTGCATCACAAGCACCTGCCGGAGATGCAGGCAGTCTGCGGCCTCGCGCACCCGCCCGTGTTCCTGCCCGTCGTCGACGACTACTACGAGGGCATGGCGACCACGGTCATGCTGCGCAACGACCTGCTCCTCGGCGCTCCGAGCGCCGAGGAGATCTGCGAGCGGCTGCGCGGCTACTACGACGGCCAGCGCTTCGTGACCGTCGACCCGTACGTCCAGGACCCGGGCACGCTGTACGCGGGGGAGCTCGCGGGCACGAACCGGCTGCGCATCGTCGTGAGCGGCACCGCCGAGCAGACCGTGGTGACCGCGCTCTTTGACAACCTGGGGAAGGGCGCCTCGGGCGCGGCCGTGCAGAACATGAACATCATGCTCGGGCTGGACGAGGCGACGGGGCTCGCGTAGGCCCTGCCGCGCCACCGCGCGCCATCGCACTAGAGGCGCGGCAGGCTTCCGACCCACGCCGCGACGGCGTCGTCATCGGCGTTGACCTCCACCATCTTGTGGCGCGAGGTCTCGCCGCGCGTCACGCGCACGCAGCCCTTGGCGACGCCGAGCGACTTCGCCACGGCGGCGCAGACGGCCTTGTTCGCCTTGCCGCCCTCCGGCGCCGCCGTCACGCGGACGACGACCTCGGCGCGGCCCGCATCGTCGGTCGTCACGCCCGCGACGACGTCCCGCTGCGCCTTGGGAACCGCTCGCACGGGAATGGTCACCGTCATCGTTGCACCCTCTCGCCTGTCCGTCATCTCGCTTGTCCCGCTGGCACACGGCGGGCGCGATCGCGGCCGCACCGCGCATCACCACGCTCGCGGCCGTCTCGCGCGCCGCTCCGCGTGCAGTCGCCCCCCGCATGATAGCCGAACGCGCAGCACGTGTGTCAGGGCGCGCGGGAACGGGTACGCTCATACAGCGCGTCCTTATCGGTGCGCCCGCCCGGGCGTCCCCGCGCAGCCGACTCAGACAGGAGAGGAACCCCATGAGCAACAAGGGCAAGAAGGTCAAGGTCCACTACACCGGCACGCTCGACGACGGCACGAAGTTCGACAGCTCGCGCGACCGCGGCGAACCGCTCGAGTTCACCTGCATGGCCGGCCAGATGATCCCCGGGTTCGACCGCGCCGTGGATGACATGAAGGTCGGCGAGGTCCGCGACGTCCACCTTGAGCCGAAGGACGCCTACGGCGAGGCGGACCCGCGCATGGTCCTGCACGCCACCGTCGGCCAGAAGCTCTACGTCATGATGGGCAACGGTCGCCCGATGCCCGTGACGATCACCTCCGCCGAGAACGGCGAGGTCACGCTCGACGCCAACCACGAGCTGGCCGGCAAGGCGCTCAACTTCAACATCGAGCTCGTTGAGGTCGAGGGCGGCGACTAGGGACGCCCACCACGCGGCGCGCTGACGCACGCCGCGGCGATCGCGCGCAGTCTCGCGCATGTCCCGCGCGGCGGCCGTCAGCCATCACCGACGGTCGCCGCGCTTGCGTCCGCGACCCTTCGCGCGCCCGTTCCGCGCCGCGGCGCTTAGTCTCGCAGGTCGGCGATGCCGGGCACGCGCTGGGGCGGCAGCAGCCGACGCGCGATGCCGTCCGCGAACTTGTTGGGCCGTTCCTCGTTGGCCTGCGTGTACGTCCAGAAGTCATGGGCGCGCAGCGTGCGGTCGTCGTAGAGGTCGATCCCGCGACGGTACACGTGCACCGACCCGCGCGTGGGGACGAGCTCCTCCGGCACGGAGGGGCGGTCAAAGAAGGCGATCGTGCGCTCGCGCAGCATCTCGCTGGTCCAGTCGACCTCATAGACGTTCGCGATGCCGGTCAGGCGGCGCACCGCCTCCTTGGCCTGGTCGGGCACCTTGCCGTTGAAGCCGCTGCAGCACAGGACGAGCGGCAGCGTGCGGTCCAGATCGCACACCGCGTCCAGGAAGCCGTTGATCGTCTGCGGCGTGAGGACCTCCAGCTTGGAGCTGAGGCGCGTGCCGCCGACGCGCGCGACGCACGTCGGCAGGTCGACGAGGCTGCGCACAACCCAGGGCACCGCCGTCGTGGGCGGGATGGGGTCCGCGTAGAACTCGATGACGCGGCACACGGACTCGGTGGAGACGCGGCAGCTGCCGTCCTCCTCACGCTGCAGGAAGACGGTGGTGTGCCAGCGGCGGTTGCGGTAGGCGCTGTCGGGCTCGTCGTACTCCGCGGCCCACGCGCAGACGCGGCCGCCCTCGTCGCGCCGCGACGCGCAGGCGAGCGCCGGCCAGCGGTCGGCGTCATAGTCGCCGCCGCGGTAGTCCTCGGGGCTCGCGTAGTCCCACGCGGTCGGGAAGGCGCGCCCGTCGCCGAGGTCGTCGACGACCGGGCTGCCGCCGTAGGACCCCTCCTTCACGACGACCCACTCGACCACGGTCTTGGCGGCCTCCGTCAGCGGGTCGACCCCCTCCGTCGCCGGATAGAGGCAAAAGCTCGAGCGATGCTTGAGGCTCGTGTACCTGTCACTCACCCTGTGGCTCCCTTCCGTCCGTCGTCACGACACCGTCGGCGACCGCCTCCGCGAGCAGCGGCGTCAGCGGTCCCTGCGCGAGGATCGTGACGCGCTTGGTCGCGCGCGAGATCGCCGTGTAGAGCCGGCGACGCGAGAGGTCGTCGGCGCCGTACTCGTCGGCCTGCGCGTCGGCGATGATCACGCGGTCGAACTCCAGCCCCTTCGCGAGCGCGAGGTCCAGCAGCGCGCCGCCGGCGTCCGGCAGCCCGTTGGCCTTCTCGACCAGGACGGGAGCGTCGTCGCCCATGACTTGGACGAGGCGACGCCCGAGCCAGCTCGCCCGCTTGCGCGACCCCACGACCACGGCGGTCAGGCCAGGCTCGCCGGCGACGGCGCGCAGCCGGCGCGCGACCTCGTCCACGAGCTCGTCGCCGGTCGCAAGGCAGCGGACCTCGACGGCCTCGCCGGGGCGCTGCACCGAGGATACCTGAATGCGCTCCGCCGGCGGCAGCAGGCGCGCGAAGAGGTCGGTGATCTCCGGCGAGCTGCGGTAGCTCGTCATGAGGGCACACTCGTCCACCTGGCCGCGCGCCTCGCGGAAGACCTCGCGGATCTCGTCAAAGCTCGCGGTGCCGGACCGGATCGCCTGGTTGGGGTCGCCCAGCAGCAGGAAGTGCGCGCGGCTGAAGTAGCGCGCGAGCACCATGAGCTGGCCGGCCGCGTAGTCCTGCACCTCGTCGATCATGACGAAGCGCGCGTCGGCGTCCACCTTGCCGGTGACATCCATCTTCAGGCAGAGCCACTCGGTCGCCGAGAGGCCCTCGCGGCCGAGCAGGCGCATCCCGATGCGGTCGACGCGCAGCCAGCCGAAGTCGTCCACCTGCTCGTAGGCGGGGCCGCACGTCGCCGCGAGGTACTGGCGCGCGAGGTCGGTGGCCTGCTCCTCGTCCTCGGCGTGTACGACCATGCCGAAGAGGCGGTCCTGGGTGTCGGCGTCAAGGGCGTCCACCTCGTCGTGCACCGACTCCGCGTGCGCGAGCTGCTCGATGCGGCGGTCCAGGCGGTCGCGGAGCTCGTCCTGCACGAGCGTCATGAGGCGCGGGCCGGTCGCCACACGGGCGAAGCGCTCGACGACCTTCATGATCTGCTCGATGGAAATGAGGCTGCGCTCGCCGGCATGGACCTCCGTGAGGTCGGAGAGCTCCGGCACGAAGCCCGCGGCACGCTCGTCGATCTCCCGCAGCGCCTCGCGCGTCACCCCCTCGCCCAGGCCGCGGTCGCCGGCGCCGAGGCGGCGCGCGAGCTCCGGCCACGTGACCGTGCGCGGGTTGCGCTCGCCGAGCTGCGGCAGGACGTCCCAGATGTAGCGCTCGAACACCTTGTTGGGCGTGATGAGGCACACGCGGTCGGCGTTGAGCGACGCGCGGTCGCGATAGAGCAGGTAGGCGATGCGCTGGAGCATGACGCTCGTCTTGCCGCTTCCGGCGACGCCGCGCACGAGCAGCGTCGGCGCGTCCTCGTGGCGGATGACCTCGTTCTGCTCGCGCTGAATGGTCGCCGTGATGGCCTGCATCCGCGAGGAGCGGCGCTCGGAGAGCGAGGCGAGCAGCAGCGGGTCCTGAATGGCGACCGTCGTGTCAAAGTACGCGTTCAGGCGCTCGCCCGTGATGTCAAACTGCCGACGGACCTTCAGGTCCACGGCGACCGTGCGGCCGTTCGCCTCGTAGGTCATCGGCCCGGTCTGCTGGCTGTAGTAGGTCTCGGCGACCGGCGAGCGCCAGTCCACGACGATCGGGCGGTGGCGCTCGTCGGCGACGCCCGCCGCGCCCAGGTAGACGTCGCGCGGACGCGGGCGGCCCGGAAACTGCAGCGTGACCTTGGCGAAGTAGGGCTTGCCCAGCAGCAGGCGCACGCGGCGCAGGCTCTCGGCGTCCGCGTCGATCGTGAGGTTGAAGCTGTCCACGACGTTGTTCATGACGGCGTACTCCGCGTACGTCTCCATGGAGCCGGCGGAGTCGTCCAGGTTCGTCGCGAGCTCGTCGCTCATGCCGCCCTTGAACGCCTCGATCTCGGCGAGGTTCTCGCGCAGACGCCGCTCAAGGTCGTCGGCGAGTCCGCGCAGCCTGCCGCACGTCTCGGTGAGGTGCCGCTGCTCCTGCGCGAAGACCGGGTCGTCCGTCGGGCGGACGTCCGTCGTCGACGTCGCACGCGCGCCGTCAGCCGACGCCGCGGGCGCGTCACCACCTGGCACCTGCGCCTGCGCCCGCCCGCCCTCGCGCTCGTCGGCACCCTGCGTCTCGTCAGTCCCCATGCGTTCCCCTGTCCCCTCCACGTCGCGTGACCGTCACGCCGCGCACCCGCGCGCGCCGGCAGACTCTCGGCAGACCCCGGTCGGCGCGCTACGACAGCGCGACGCCGCCGAGCCAGCCCCACAGCGCCGGCACCGTCGTGCTGTACGTGCCGATCCAGCTGTCCACGTCAATCGTGCGGATGTAGCCGATGTTGTCCATCATCATGCCGCCGCCGACGTAGATGCCGATGTGCCCGTAGATCCTGCCCGCCGAGGTCAGGCTGTGCGTGGACACGGCGACGATCATGCCGGGCATGAGCGCCGAGCGGTCCGAGCTGTAGCACCACGACGCGTACATGTCGCAGGCGTTGCCGCCGTAGTACCCCATTCCGGCGTTCGAGAACACCTGGGAGACCCACATCGCGCAGTAGCCAGCGCCGGGGGACGGCGTTGAGTAGCATGCGCTCACGACCGCGGCCGCCGAGCCGCCGCCCGCCGACGAGGTGGCGTACGCGCCGCCGTCGGACGACGCGTACGAGACGGCCGTGGCGGCGCTCGCCGCGGCAGCCTGCGCGGCGGCGGCCGCCTGGCGCGCCTCCTCCTCGGCGCGCGCCTGCTCGAGCAGCTCCTGGTTGTACTGCTCGGTGAGCGCGGAGACCTGGTCGCTCAGGCCGCTCAGCAGGCCGTAGAGGCTCTCCTGGCTCGCCTGCATGTCGGCGAGCTGGGACTCCTGGTCCGAGCGCAGGGAGTCAAGGTCGGCAAGCTGGGACTGCAGCGTCGCCTGCTGGTCGTCCAGCTGCTGCTTCACGCTCTTGGTGTGCTCGATCAGCTCGGCCTCGGAGTCGCCGACCTTCGTGAGGTA
>CACZRK010000412.1 GCA_902783515.1 uncultured Coriobacteriaceae bacterium
CAGGTTGCAGGCCGCCTCGCACGGCGCCGGGCACACGCGCCCCGTGAACTCGGGGAACGGGTTCGTGAGCGCCATGCGCGCCGCGGCGTCGGCCATCCGCCCGCGGCACAGCAGGTCGTTCCACTCGGGGATCAGGTTGTGCAGCGGGCACCCGCTCGCGTGCCCCGGGCGCTCGCCCGCGGCCGCGAACGGCGCGCCCACCTGGCAGAACGCGACGCCGCAGTACATGCAGCGGCTGGCCTGCACGCGCTGCTCGTCAGCGGCGAGCGGCCGCGCCATCTCGGCGAAGTCGCGCACCGCCTGCGACGCGGGCAGCTCGCCGTGGTCGCGGCGGCCATGCTCCAGAAACGCTCCCGGCCTTCCCATGGCTACCTCCTGTCGGCGCTTGCGCGCATCGTCTCGAACGCCGTCTCCACGGCCTCGTCATGCGTCGCGCCGGCGGCCTGCGCGGCGGCGACCAGGCCGAGCGCGCGCTCGTAGTCGGCGGGGATGACCTTCACGAAGCGTCCCTTGACCTCGTCAAACTGGTAGAGCATCTGGATGCCGCGCGGGCTGTGGGTGCGACGCGCGTGCTCCTCTATGAGCTCGCGGATGAGCGCGAGCTCGTCGTCGTCCGGGCGCTCCAGCTTCACGAGCCCGTGGTTGCAGCGCTCGTCCAGCGTGCCGTGCCCGTCGTAGACGTAGGCGACGCCGCCGCTCATGCCCGCGGCGAAGTTCAGGCCCACCTCGCCGAGCACGAGTACGCAGCCGCCGGTCATGTACTCGCAGCCGTGGTTGCCCACGCCCTCCACGACGAGCGTGGCGCCGGAGTTGCGCACGCCGAAGCGCTGGCCCGCGAGGCCGTTCACGAAGCCCCTGCCGCTCGTGGCGCCGTAGAAGGCGACGTTGCCGACCGCGACGTTCTCGTCAAACTTGTACGTCGCGCGCGGGTTGGGCGCCACCGTGAGGATGCCGCCGGACAGCCCCTTGCCGAAGTAGTCGTTCGCGTCGCCGGAGATGTTCAGCGTCACGCCCGCCGGCAGGAACGCGCCGAAGCTCTGGCCGCCCGAGCCCTCGCAGTCGATGGTCACGAGCCCCTCGGGCAGCCCCTCCGGGTGCGCCGCGGTCACCGCGCTGCCGAGCAGCGTGCCCACGCAGCGGTTCACGTTCGCGATGTCCGCGTGGAAGCGGATCGGTGTGAGGGACTCGCGCGCGGCGCGGGTGTAGGGCTCCAGCAGCGTCGCGTCCAGCGTCGCGCCCAGGTGCAGGTCGGGCGCCATGCTCGGCAGGCTGTGGCGCTCCTCGGCGCCCGGGAACTCGCGGCCGTAGTCGTTGCCCACGCTCGCCAGCAGCGGCGACAGGTCGAGCCGCGACGCCTTCCAGTTCACCTGCGCGCTCGTCTGGCGCAGGCACTCGGGGTGGCCGACCATCTGCTCCACCGTGCGGAAGCCCAGGCGCGCCATGATCTCGCGCAGCTCCTCGGCCACGTAGCGCATGAAGTTCTCCACGTGCTCGGGCTTGCCCATGAAGGTGGAGCGCAGGTGGCAGTTCTGCGTGGCGATGCCGGCGGGGCAGGTGTCCTGCTGGCAGTCGCGCTGCATGAGGCAGCCCATCGCGAGGCAGGGGCCGGTCGCGAAGCCGAACTCCTCGGCGCCCAGCAGCGCGGCGACCGCCACGTCGCGGCCGTCCAGCAGCTTGCCGTCGGCCTCCAGCACGACGCGCGAGCGCAGGCCGTTCATGAGCAGCGTCTGCTGCGCCTCGGCCAGCCCGAGCTCCAGCGGCAAGCCGGCGTGGTAGATGGAGTCGCGCGGCGCCGCGCCCGTGCCGCCGTTGGCGCCCGAGACGGAGATCTTGTCCGCGCCACCCTTCGCGACGCCGGTCGCGATCGTGCCGACGCCGGCCTCGCTCACGAGCTTCACCGAGATGCTCGCGCGCGGGTTCGCGTTCTTCAGGTCAAAGATGAGCTCGGCAAGGTCCTCGATCGAGTAGATGTCGTGGTGCGGCGGCGGCGAGATCAGGCTGATGCCCGGGGTCGACCGACGCACGGCCGCGATCCACGGGTACACCTTCCTGCCGGGCAGGTGGCCGCCCTCGCCCGGCTTGGCGCCCTGGGCCATCTTGATCTGGATCTCGCGGGCGCTGCCGAGGTAGCGGCTCGTCACGCCGAAGCGTGCCGAGGCGACCTGCTTGATGGCGGACAGCCTCGAGTCGCCGTTGGGCAGCGTGGTCTCGCGCGCCGGGTCCTCGCCGCCCTCGCCGGTGTTGGACTTGCCGCCGAGGCGGTTCATCGCGATGGCGAGGCACTCGTGCGCCTCCTTGGAGATGGAGCCGTAGCTCATGGCGCCGGTGTTGAAGCGCCGCACGATGCTGTCCACCGGCTCCACCTCGTCAAGCGGCACCGGGCCGGAGGGCAGGGGCACGAAGTCGAGAAGGTCGCGCAGTAGGATCGTGCGGCCGGCAGGGTGCAGCGCCTCGCTGTACTGGCGGAACAGCTCGTAGCTCCCCTCGCGCACCGCGCGCTGCAGCAGGTAGATGACCTGCGGCGTGATGATGTGCTCCTCGCCGCCGAGCGGGCGCCACTTCGTGATGCCGGAGCTCGGCAGCTGGTCGGGCGCCGGCGAGGACGCGAGCGCCGCGGCCTCGTCGTAGCGCTCGTCGCACTCGCGCTGCACGTCGGCGACGCCCAGGCCGCCCAGGCGGCTCGTCGTGCGCGTGAAGTAGCGGTCCACGAAGTCGCGCGACAGACCCACGATCTCAAAGATCTGGGCGGAGTGGTAGCCCTGCATCGTGGAGATGCCCATCTTGGACATGACGCTCACGATGCCCGCCGTGACCGCGCGGTCGTAGCGCTCGATCGCCTCGTCGGCCGAGACGCTCAGCGCGCCGCGCGCGGCGAGGTCGGCCAGGCACTCGTGGGCCATGTAGGGGTAGATGCCGCTCGCGGAGTAGCCCACGAGCGCGGCGAAGTCGTGCGGCGTCATCGCGTCGCCGCTCTCCACCACGATGTCGGCGTTCGTGCGGATGCCGGCGCGCAGCAGGTGGTTGTGCACGGCGCCGACGCTGAGCAGCGACGGCACGGGCACGCGGCCCGCCGCGGCACGGTCGGACAGCACGACGACGTTCACGCCGTCGCGCACGGCCGCCTCCACCTCCACGCACAGGCGGCGCAGGGTTGCCTCGAGCGCGCCCTCGCCGGCGGCGCGGTCATAGGACGCGACGAAGCGGCGTGCGCTGAAGCCCTCCTCGCGCACGTGCAGGATCCGCTGGAACTGGGCGCGCGTGAGCACGGGCGCGTCCAGGCGGATGAGGCGGCAGTTGGAGCGCGCGTCCACGAGCATGTTGCCGTGGTTGCCCAGGTACAGGATGGTCGAGGTCACCATGCGCTCGCGCAGGGCGTCGATCGGCGGGTTCGTGACCTGCGCGAACAGCTGATGGAAGTAGTCAAAGAACGAGCGCGGGTGCGCCGAGAGGCACGACAGCGGGACGTCCTCGCCCATGGAGGCGAGCGGCGCCGCGCCGCGCTCGGCCATCGGGATGAGCGCCTCCTCCACGTCGTCAAAGTGGAAGCCGTGGCAGGCGAGCCGCGTCACGAGCGGCAGGCCGGCGTCCGGCTCGGCCTGCCCGCGCGCA
>CACZRK010000413.1 GCA_902783515.1 uncultured Coriobacteriaceae bacterium
CTCGACCGCGAGGTGCTGACCGCGCGTATCTGCTGACCGCGCGCGACGCGCCTGGCTCTCGCGCGCCGAGCTCGCGCGTGGGATCGCCGCGAGCGTAGGCACGCCGCGTGCGTTCGTGCATAATGCTCGGGGAGGCTATGCCATTTTCTGCGAAGCTACGCCATCTCGCGCGCCTTGCCGACGCGGATGCCGGCGACGATGCCGACGACCGGTGCGCATGGCCGTCGGCACGGGAAGGGCTTCGACGTCGATCGAGGAGCGGCCATGACATCCACCACGCGCGAGGACGCCGCCCACACGGCAGACGCGGGGCAGTTCGCGCACTGGCAGCGCACGTTCTGGACGATCGCCTCGGGTCAGACCGTCTCGATCATCGGCAGCTCGGCCGTGCAGTTCGCCCTCATATGGTGGCTCGCCAGCGAGACCGCGTCCCCGCTCGTCATGGGGGCCGCCGGCCTCGTCGCCTTCCTGCCGATGGCGCTGCTCAGCCCCGTCGCCGGCGTCGTGGCCGACCGCCACGAGCGCAAGCGGGTCTGCATCGCCGCGGACATGACGAACGGCCTGCTCGCCGTGCTGTATGCGGTCGTGTTCCTCCTCGTGCAGCCGCCGGTGTGGTCGGTCCTCGTCATCCTGCTGCTGCGCGGGTCGATCAGCACCTTCCAGCAGCCGGCGTTCCAGGCGATGACGCCGCAGTACGTCCCCGCGGACGGCCTCGTGCGCGCCAACGGCTGGCTGCAGGTCATCATCAGCGCGTCCAACATCCTCGGCCCCGTCGCCGGCGCCGCTTTGTACGCGGCGTTCCCGCTGTGGGTCGTCCTGCTCTCCGACCTCGTCGGCGCCGTCTTCGCGTGCTCGCTCATGGCGGTCGCGCACGTGCCACCGCTCGCGCGCCCGTCCGCACCGGCGGCGGCCGCGTCGGCATCGCCCGCCGAGCCTCCGCAGGCCGGCTTCCTCACGCAGCTGCGCGAGGGCGTCGACGTCTACCGCTCCGACCCGGCCCTGCTGCTCGTGCTCGTCGTCTCCATGGTCTGCTGCGTCTTCTTCCTGCCGCTGTCGTCGTTCTACCCGCTCATGACGAGCAGCTACTTCGCGCTGGACGCGTGGCACGGCAGCGTCGTGGAGATGGCGTTTGCGATCGGCATGCTCGTGGCGGCGACCCTGTTCGGCAGCGTCGTGAAGGTCCGCCGCCACCTGCTCGTCTCGCTGGAGGGCCTCCTCGGCATCGGGGTCACGTGCGTGGTCTGCGGCGTCATCCCCCCGACGGCCACCGGGTGGGTGGTCTTCGCCGTCGTGTGCGGCCTCATGGGCGCGTTCGGCAACGTCAACAACGTGCCCTTCACGGCCTACCTGCAGACGACGGTCGCGCCGGAGCGCCTCGGGCGCGCGTTCTCGCTCATGACGATCGCCTCCGCGATCGCGATGCCGGTCGGCCTGGCCGTGGCGGGCCCGGTCGCGCAGGCGGTCGGCGTCGCGGCGTGGTTCCTCGTCTCGGGCGTCGCGATGACCGTCGCCTCGCTCGTCGGCATCGTCTGGCTCGCGCGCATCGAGCACCGCCACCCCGCGGGCCCTGCGCCCGCGTCGGGCGCGCCCACGCCGGTCGCGCCCGACGACGACCACGCCAAGAGGCCCGCGCGCGAGACCACGCACGAGACCGCGCGCTAGAACGTCGCCCGCATCTGGTGCCACGGGACGCCGCCGTGCGTGGAGCGCGACATCCCCTCGTCGCTGAACCCGAGCGCCGTGTAGTAGGGCACGAGTGCGTCCTTGCAGGTCAGCACGACGCCCTTGCGATGCTGCGCCCGCGCGTCCGCTACGACGCGCGCAACGAGCGTGGACGCCAGCCCGCGATGGCGGTACGCCGGCAGCGTGCACACGCCGAAGATCATCTGCCACGCGCCCCGCTCGTCGTGCATTTCCGCGTGCGCGTACATCTCGTCGATGAGGTCGCGCTCGTTCGTCACCAAGCCGTTCACGAACGAGACGAGCGGCAGGCCCTGGTCGTCGTCGGGACTGGCAGCGCCCGGCGCCCCGTCGTCAAACATCAGCAGGAAGTGGTTGCCGTACCGCTCCACGCGCTGCTGGAACTCCTCGCGCGTCGCCGCCTCGGCCACCGGAAAGCACGCCGCCTCAACACGGGCGATCTGATCGACGTCCGCCTGTGTTGCCGTCCTGACCAGCATCTGTCCCGCCTTTCGTCACTCAGCCTTCTCGTCGTCTCACGTGGCCGGCGCATCTGCGCCGGCCACGCCTCGCCGGCCACTCGCACCGCACCCGCGCGCCGGCCACGCCCGCGCGCCTAC
>CACZRK010000414.1 GCA_902783515.1 uncultured Coriobacteriaceae bacterium
CGCACATGCGCCCCGCACGCGGCGGTCGCGCCACCCTGCGCGCCTACGCCGCCTCGCCCGCGGTCGGCTCCTGTGCGCCGCAGATCCTCGTGCCGATCGTCGCGCGCAGCACGAGCAGCACGACGATGACGAGCGCGATGCCGATCAGCAGGCAGATGATCCAGTTGCGCACGAAGCCGGCGATGACGAAGCACACGAACGACACGGCCGCCACGGTCAGCGCATAGGGCAGCTGCGTGGACACGTGGGTGATGTGGTTCACGTCGGCGCCCGCCGACGCCATGACGGTGGTGTCGGAGATCGGCGAGCAGTGGTCGCCGCAGACCGCGCCGGCCAGGCAGGCGGAGATGCCGATCGTCAGCAGCGTGGAGTCGCCGCCGGCGGAGAAGATGGAGACGACGATGGGGATCAGGATGCCGAACGTGCCCCAGCTCGTGCCGGTCGCGAACGCGAGGCCAAGGCCGACGAGGAAGATGATCGCGGGCAGCATGCTGTACAGGCCGGCCGCGGCGCCCTCCATGAGGCCGGCGACGTACGCGTCGGCGCCCAGCGCGGAGGTCGCGAGCTTCAGCGTGAGGGCGAAGGTCAGGATCAGCATGGCGGGCACCATGGCGTTGAAGCCCGCAACGATGCAGTCGGCGGCCTTGCGGAACGTCAGGACGCGACGGACCAGCAGGTAGATAAAGGAGAGCACGAGCGCGATCACGGAGCCCCAGGGCAGCGCCACCGAGGCGTCGGTGTTGCCGAAGGCCAGGGACAGGTCGTGGAAGCCCTCGGCCTCGGGATCCCAGAAGCCGCCGACGTACATCATGCCGCAGACGCAGCAGACGATCAGCGCGATGACGGGCAGCAGCATGTCCAGCAGGCTCGCCTTGTTGTTCTCCACCTTCTCGTCCTTGCCGAGCGACCCGACGTCGCCGGTGCGGTACGCCTCGAGCTCGGCCTTGGCCATGGGGCCGTAGTCAAAGCCCAGGATGCTGAGGGCGATCACGAACGTGATGGTGAGCAGCGAGTAGAAGTTGAACGGGATCGCCTGGATGAACAGCTGGATGCCGGTGATGCCCGTGTTCAGGTCGGCCGCGGTCGCGGAGACGGCGGCGGCCCAGGAGGAGATCGGCGCGATCATGCAGATCGGGGCCGCGGTCGCGTCGATGATGTACGACAGCTTGGCGCGCGAGACGCGCTGGGCGTCGGTCACGGGGCGCATGACGGCGCCGACCGTCAGGCAGTTGAAGTAGTCGTCGATGAAGATGAGCACGCCGAGCAGGAACGTGGCGAGCAGGGCGCCGACGCGCGTCCTGATGTGGCGGGCGGCCCAGGAGCCGAACGCGGCCGACCCGCCCGCGGCGTTCACGAGCGCGACCATGATGCCGAGCATGACGAGGAAGATGAAGATGCCCGCGTTCCACGGGTCGCTGATCGCGTGGATGAAGCCCACGCCGGCGGCGTCGTCGCCCTCGCCGATCGTCCCCCCGATGATGTAGTTGAGCGTGTTGATGGGGTCAAAGCCCGCGAGCAGCAGCGCGCCGACCACGATGCCCACGAACAGGGACGTGTACGTCTCCTTGGTGATGAGCGCGAGCACGATCGCCACGATCGGCGGCACGAGCGCCCAGAACGTTCCGACGAACTCCATGGGTCCCACCTTCCAACGACGGCGCCCGTCCGCGTCCGCGGCGAGCGCGCTGCACTGACCGCCCGCCGTCACCCACGCGACGACGCGCGCCGAACATGCGCAGGTCATGATGACGTCATGACCCGGTTGGAAGGACCCTCGCCGACATGCCGCGGCCCGGTCGGGGACTGCAGGCTGCGGGCGCGACGTCGGGGACCTCTCGCGCTGGTCATGATAGCGCTCCGCCCGAAGGCGACAGTCCGGGGGATGTTCTCCCCCGTCCCAGGAGCACTGCAGGTCGGAGGCCTGCGTGCCCTTCGGCGGTTTCCCCTTTCGCGCGCCGCCGCCCCTCCGGGCGTGCCTCGCGGCCGCTACTGATGGATCCCGCGCCTCTACCATGCCTGTACAACAAACATGCGTCGATGATACGAGCGCCTGCGCCCCTCGGCAACGCTCGCGCGCGCCTTCACCAAGGATTGACGGCATTCGGGCGGCGAGCGGCGTGGGTGGCGGGCGGCGGCGGGCGTCGCGCGGCGAGCGTCGCGCGAACGGGCTTATCAACAACATTCACTTGTTTCGTAACGACGTCGATGAGGTCGGGCGGCCAGCCGCGATTTCGGGGCATACTGTGCCCGACGGACCACGCAACGCCGTCGGCGCGGGACGCAGAGGCACGGGGCGCGGGGCACGCCGCGCCGCGCCAAGGTGGCGACGCGCCGGCGCGAGACACAGGGACAGGAAGGCAGGCAGACGCATGGCAGACCCGACCGGACGGGAGACACAGGCGGCGCGCACCTCGTTCGGCTACGGCCGCGACGGTGGCCCCAGCCTGCACGACGACCTGCTCGCCCTCATCACGATGCTGCTCGCCGAGCGCGCGATGCACGGCGGGTCCATGATGGTCAGGCCGTCGCGCTCGTCCACGACGGCGGAGCTGTGGCGCGTCTTCCGCGGGCTGGTAAACACGCGCGAGCCGTGGCTCGCGGACCCGGGCTTCCTTGAGGTGCAGGACCGCGTGCTGCAGGCGCTCATCTCGGGCGAGGCGCGCATCGAGGGCGCGCCGGACGTGAGTGACGACGGCGTGACGACGGTGCTCGCCCCCTCTGACGGCGACGCGGCGCCGGGCCGTCAGGGCGTCGTCAGGAGCTACGGCGGCGTTCGCGCCGTCGAGGCGACACCGATCGACCCGCGCGGGCGCGTCGGGCTGTGGCGCGGCGACATCACGCGCCTCGCGGTCGACGCGATCGTGAACGCCGCGAACGCGCGGTTGCTCGGCTGCTGGCAGCCGAACCATCTCTGCATCGACAACGCCATCCACACGTTCGCCGGCGTCCAGCTGCGCATCGCCTGCGCCGAGATGGTCGCCAACCTGCGGCGCGAGTTCGGCGCGGACTACGAGGAGCCCACGGCGCGCGCCCGCGTGACCGACGCGTTCAACCTCCCGTCACGCCGCGTCATCCACACGGTCGGCCCGATCGTCGCGGACGGTCGGCCGACCACCGCGCAGCGCGAGCAGCTCGCCCAGTGCTATCGCGCCTGCCTTGACGCGGCCGCGGATGAGGGCGCCCGCACCGTCGCGCTCTGCACAGTCTCCACGGGCGTGTTCGGCTTCCCCGTCGAGCAGGCCGCGCCCATCGCGGTCCAGACCGTGCGCGACTGGCTGGATCAGAGCGGGGAGCGCGGCGCGGGCGTCGGGGTCGTGTTTGACATCTTCAGCATCCGCGACGAGGTCATCTATCGAGACGCGCTTGGTATGTAACACAGATGCGCGAGACAGGCGCGGGCCGCGCGGCGAAGCACGGCTGACGCGGCCTGCCCAACGGGTGCATGTGCCGCAAAACAGCAGGTCATCCTACTCGTATCCGATGTCGGCAAGCTGGACGTCGTCCATGCCGAAGTAGTGCCCGACCTCATGGACGACGGTCTTGCGGATCTCCTCCACGACCTCCTCGCGCGTGTCAAAGCACCGCTCGTGCGGCCCCTTGAAGATCGTGATCACGTCGGGAACGTCCAAGCTGAACGCGCCGTAGTCCGTCCCACGCTCGGTCAGCGCGACGCCCTCGTACAGGCCGAGCAGCTCGCCGCTCCCCTCATGCTGCGTGCCGAAGGCGGCGTCGGCGCTCTGCTCCTCGTCGGGCTCGTCCTGCAGCACGATCCCCACGTTGTCAAGCACCTCGAGAAAGCGGGCGGGAATCGTGTCGAGCGCCTCCCGGACCGCCGCCTCAAACTCGTCGTTCGTCATGCTGTACATGGCCCATCCCCTCTCGGTCGTTCACCCGGCCGTCAGCCCGGCCGCCGTCGCGTCACGCCGCCATCGTACGCCCGCCGTCACGCGTCCGTCGCGTCGAGCGCCGCGCGGATCTCGGCGAGCATCCGCGTCAGGTCACCGTCAGTCCACAGCAGGCCGCCGCCAGGGTCTCGTCCGATTCTGACGCCGTCGAGACGCCCGGCGGCGTCGCGCGCGTCGTCAGGAGCCTCGTCCCCGTCGTCGGCTGCCACGGGCGCGTCTGGCGCGCCGGCGCAGCCCACGAGGCAGCACCGCGCGCCCCGATGGCGCGACGCCACGCTCCAGAACGGCGTCGCGATCGCCGCGCCGTCGCCGCGCGCGACGCCGAGCTCGAGCAGCAGCAGGCCACCGCCGTCACGCGCGTCGCCCGAGGCGTCCGCGTCATCCGCGGCGTCCGCATCGCCCGCGAGTCTCGCCGCTAGGAAGTCCCGGTAGGAGCATGCGTCGGTGTGCCAGGCCTCCCCGTGCAGCAGGTCGTCGCCCGCCCATGGCACCAGCACGCGCCCGCACGTCGGACAGCGCGGCACGAGGTCGCTCGGGCAGGCGAGGTCTGACGGCGTCAGGCCCGTGGCCTGCGACGACGCAAGCTGCCCGGCAATGCGCGCGGCCATGCGCCCCACGACCGGCGCCGCGTCAAACAGCTCGTCGTGACACGGCTGGCTGCACTGCAGAAGACGCGCGTCGCCCCGGCACCGCCAGACCGACCCCGGTGACGCGACGCGCGCGACCTGCCCGTCGGCGGCCGTCGTCACCGCAAGGCTCGGTGCGGCGCGCAGGATCACGCCGAGGTCCCCGTACGGTTCGGCAACGGGACCATTGATAAGAACGCGCAGGTAGCGGGCGAGGAATCCCCACATGTCCTCGGCGCTTGCGTACGGGAAGCGCATGGCCTCGGCCACGCTCGCGATGCCGGTGGCGCACAGATACGCCCGCAGGTCGCGAACGCCCGCGTCGCGCGCGGCCGCGGAGTCGTCGCGCAGCAGCGCGCGCTCGGCGGCAA
>CACZRK010000415.1 GCA_902783515.1 uncultured Coriobacteriaceae bacterium
CGCGTCGGGCGCGCCAGCCGCGACCTCCAGGTGCTGCCGCGCGTCGTAGCCCTGCGCGCGCAGCGATGCGTCCAGCAGGTCGACCGAGCGCGGCTCGACCCTCAGCAGGTGCAGCCGCATCGGCAGGCCTCGCAGCGCCTCGGGGTCAAGCCCCTTGCGCCTGGCCGCCGCCGCGTAGGCGGCGTCGTCGGGGTCCACGACGCGCGCGACCCCGCTGACCTGCATGCCGGCGAGCGAGCCCGTCGCGAGGTCGGTGTCAAAGACGGCCAGGCAGACGTTGGGGTTGGCCTCCAGCCCGCGGAACTTCAAACCGCCCTCGGTGAAGATCCAGAACGCGCCCTGCGCGAAGTCGTACTCGAGCGGCGTGCAGCGCACGAAGTCGCCCGCGCCGGTGGCGAGCGCACCCACGCGGTGGCTGCGCGCGAACGCCTCGACGGCGCCGCGGAGCTCGTCGGGCGGCATCCTCTTCGCGTCGGGGCTAGCGTCGCGCTCGACCCAGTACGCCTGCGCCCGTGCGAAGTCCTCGTGCGTCATGCCCATGATCGTCCGCCGTCCCTTCCCGGATCAGCTAAGCTGTGGTTTCGTCACGGTCGCGTCGCCGCTCGTCTGCCGCCGCGCCGTCGGCCGACGCGGGCGCGCCCGGACGCGACCGACCGCGTCCCATCATACCCCTCGCAGCGGAGGTGCCTGCCGTGCGCGCCGAGCAGAAGACCAACGTCAGAAACAGCGTCACCCGCGTCCTTCTGGTCGCGATCGCCGTGATCGTGCAGCTCGGCTGGATCGTCGTGCTCGTCATGCGGCTCAACCGGTACTCGGCCGTCATCTCGCTGGTCAGCGGCGCGCTGTCGCTGCTGATCGTGCTCGTGATCTACAACCGCGACGGCAGCGCGGCGATGAAGCTGCCCTGGATCATGCTGATCGCGGCCATGCCCGTGCTCGGCGTGGTGCTGTACCTGCTCGTGGAGGGGTCGCGGTACGTGTCGGTCGACCGTCGGCACATCCGCGAGGCGCGCCGCCGGATCGTCGAGGAGGTGCTTCCCGCGGTGCCCGCGTCGCTCTGGGACGCCGGCGCGCTCGAGCGGCTTGAGCGGCAGGACCTCGGCCTGGCGAACGAGGCGCGCTACCTGCGGGACGCCTGCGGCTTCCCGCTGTTTGATGACACGCGGGCCACGTTCTACCCCGAGACGACGCAGGGAATGGAGGCCCAGCTGGACGCGCTGCGCCGCGCCCGGTCATTCGTCTTCATGGAGTACCACGCGATCGAGGACTCCGCGGCGTTCGACCGGTACCGCGAGATCCTCGCCGAGCGCGCCGCGGCCGGCGTGGACGTGCGCGTGCTCTACGACGACCTGGGCAGCTTCGGGTTCATCGACCACTCCTTCATCGACCGCATGGCCGCCGACGGCATCGCGTGCCGCGCGTTCAACCCCATGGTCCCGCTGCTCAAGCCCTTCATGGACAACCGCGACCACCGCAAGATCATGGTCGTCGACGGCACCGTCGGCTTCACCGGCGGCTACAACCTTGCCGACGAGTACTTTGACATCAAGAAGCCCTACGGCCACTGGAAGGACACCGGCCTGCGCCTGGAGGGGTCCGCCGTCGCGAGCCTGACGGCGTTCTTCCTGAGCATGTGGCACGCCATGGACCGCGACCAGCCGTCTGACGTCGATGAGGACGTGCGGCTGATCGCCGCGAGCGCATCCGTGGCCGGCGAGGCCCCCGCCCCCGCCTCCGCGGCCGGCGAGGCGCCCGCCCCCGCCCCCGCCTCCGCGGCCGAGCCCGCGGGAGGGTCCCTCGGCTACGTGCAGCCGTACGCAGACGACCCGCTGGGCAACGAGCGCGTCGGCGAGAACGTCTACCTGAACGTCATCAAGAACGCGCGCCGCTACGTGTGGTTCACCACGCCCTACCTCATCGTCAGCGACGAGATGGCGCGCGAGCTCACGCTCGCCGCCAAGCGCGGCGTGGACGTGCGCATCGTCACGCCGGGCATCCCCGACAAGAAGCTCGTCTTCCGCGTCACGCGCTCCTACTACCGGCAGCTGGCGCTGGCGGGCGTGCGCATCTACGAGTACACCCCGGGCTTCTGCCACGCCAAGCAGTGCGTGAGCGATGACGTCGTCGCCACGGTCGGCACGATCAACCTGGACTTTCGCAGCCTGTACCACCACTTTGAGAACGGCGTCCTCATGATCCGGACGCCCGCGGTCGCCGACGTGCGGCGCGACTTTGAGCGGACGTTCTCGCTGAGCCGCAACGTCTCCGAGCGCTCGCTGCGCGGCGAGGGGCCCGTGCGCGACCTCGTGACCGCCGTCATGCGCCTGGCCGCGCCGCTGCTGTAGCGCCCCGCGCGATCGGCGCGTATCATGGGCAGGCGCGCGGCGGCCCGCGCCCCTGCGACGCCCGCGCCCAAGGCGCCTGCCGTCGCGCGGAGGTTGCCCGAGGGCCGCGCGCATGACCGTGCCGTCCGTGAGAAGGAACGAGTTCCCCATGCCCCACCAGAGCGTCACACAGCCCCCGGCGCC
>CACZRK010000416.1 GCA_902783515.1 uncultured Coriobacteriaceae bacterium
GACCAGGGCGCGACCTCCGCACCGGCGGCCGACGCGCCCGCGCCCGCGGCGGAGCCCATCGACATCGCCGGCGCCGAGGTCACGCCGATCGGCACGCAGGCCTACACCGGCGAGGCCGTCACGCCCTCGTTCACGGTGTCGGTCAACGGAACCCCGCTGACCGAGGGCGTGGACTACACGACCGCGTACGCCGACAACGTGGACGCGGGCATCGCCACCGTGACGATCACCGGCATCGGCGACTACACCGGCACCCGCACGACGACCTTCCAGATCAAGGCGTCGGAGAAGCAGACCCTCGCCGACGCGGGCTTCGCCATCCAGCCGATCCCCGACCAGACGTTCAGCGGCACCGCGATCCAGCCTGACGTGACCGTGGGCAACGGCACGACGACCCTCAAGCAGGGCACCGACTTCACGATCCAGTCCATCGACGACAACGTGAACGCCGGCACCGCGACCGTGACCATCGTCGCGACCTCCCAGAGCGACTACGTGGGCACGCTGACCGGCACCTTCGTGATCCAGCCCGCCAGCATGGAGACGGTGACGATCCGCATGCCCAACCAGTTCGCCACCGGCGAGGCGCTGACACCCAAGCCTGTGTCCATCACCGGCGCGAACGGCTATGGCCTTACGGAGGGCGTGGACTACACGATCGCCGGCTACTCCGACAACGTCGGCACCGGCACCGCGACCGCGACGCTGCAGGGCATCGGCAACTACACCGGGTCGGTCAACGCCAAGTTCGAGATCCTGAGCGCCTCCAAGGCCAACCCCGATGCCAACGGCAACCCGACGGTCGACCCCGGCACGACGCCGACGCTGCCCAAGACGGGCGACACGACCTCCGCGGCGCCGGTCATCGCGGCGACGGCCGCCGGCGTGGGCGCGATCATCGCGGGCGGCGCGCTCGTCATGCGTCGCCGCAAGCTCGGGGGCGGCTCCCGCTAACGGAACGGCCCAGGCGACAATAGGGTATGATGGAGTGCCCAGGTTTGGTCCGTTCGGTCCCCTTGAACGTTAGGTCACGCGATGCCGATCGCCTTCGCCACCACATATCAGTTCCTGATCATCTTTGCCGTCGCCGCCATCGTCACGATGGCGGCGACGCCGCTTGCGAAGGTCATCGCCCTGCGCACGGGCGCGATCGACTACCCGAGCGCGCGCCGCATCAATCGCGTCCCGATCCCCCGGATGGGCGGCATCGGCATGCTCTGCGGCCTGCTCGCCGCGGTCGTCGTCCAGTACTTCGGCACGGTCTTCTTCGGGTGGCCGTCCGCGTTCATCCCCCACCCCTCCATGGAGATCAACTACTGGGGCCTCGCTATCGGCGTGGCGGTCATCTTCCTGACCGGGCTCATCGACGACATCGTCTCGCTCAAGCCGTGGCAGAAGATGCTGGGCCAGGTCATAGCCGGCTGCATCGCCGCAGGTTCCGGCCTCGTCATCGGCCACATCGTGAACCCGCTCGGCGAGGGGGAGCTTGACCTCGGGCTGTTCGCCTACCCGATCACCGTGGTCTACCTGGTCGCGTTCGCCAACATCATGAACCTCATCGATGGCCTTGACGGACTTGCCGCCGGCATCTCGGCGATCGTCTCGCTGTCCCTGTTCTTCATCACGCTGAGCTCGGGTCGCATCGACGCGGCGGCGCTCGCGATCGCGACCTGCGGCGCGTGCGTCGGCTTTCTGCGCTACAACTTTCATCCCGCCAGCATCTTCATGGGCGACAGCGGCGCGCTCATGCTCGGGTTCCTTCTCGGCACGGTCTCGCTGCTCGGCGTGCGTCGCGTCGCGGCGCTCACGACCCTTATCGTCCCGCTCATCATCGCCGGCGTCCCGATCATCGACACCTTTGCCGCGATCATCCGGCGCAAGCGCGGCCACATCCCGTTTGACCACGCCGACAAGGGCCACATCCAGCACCGGCTGATCTCCGAGGGCTACGACCAGCGTCAGGCCGCCATCCTCATCTACGGATGGTCCGCGATGCTCGCGGTGGGCGCGATCGTGATCACGAAGGTGAACGTCCTGACGCGCATCGTGATCTTCCTGTTCCTCATCGGCGTCTCGTTCGTCTTCGTGCGGAAGCTCCACCTCTTTGAGCCGGTCCTGCGGCACTACTACAACCCGGTCACGAAGACCGACGACATCCGCGACGTGAACGACCCCTGCTTCGCGCAGCCCGACGCCGCGAGCGAGGCCAGTGACGTCGTCGAGAATGCCGGCGAGCGCGACGACGTCGTGCAGGCGCCATCGGACGACGGCGCGCAGGCGCCAAAAGGCGACGCGGCCGACGGACGGGGGCGCGACGAGCGCCGGTAGGCCGCGCCCCACCCCGCGGGCTTGACGGCGTGCGACGCCACGGCCCGCCCATCACCACGAGGAGGTGCGCATGTCGGACTTGACGAAGCGCGCCCTTTCCGAGGCTCTCAAGGAGGCGCTGCGGCACAAGCCGCTCAGCAAGGTGACGGTGACCGAGCTCACCGACGCCTGCGGCGTCAACCGCATGACGTTCTACTACCACTTTAAGGACATCTACGACCTCGTCGAGTGGACCTGCCAGGACTTCGCGCAGAAGGGGCTCGGCGGCAACAGGACGGCAAGCACCTGGCAGCAGGGGCTGCTCGGCATCTTTGACGCGGTGCGCGCCAACGCGTCGTTCGTGGAGAACGTCTATCACTCCGTGTCCCGCGAGCAGCTTGAGCGCTATCTGCACGACGTCACGTACGACCTGCTGATCGGCGTCGTGGACGAGAGCGCGCGCGGCCTGTCCGCGACGGCCGAGCAGCGCGCCTTCATCGCCGACTTCTACAAGTACGGCTTCGTGGGGCTCGTGCTCGCGTGGATCAGGGATGGCATGCGCGAGGACCCCGAACGGATCGTCGAGCGGCTCTCCACGATGGTCCGCGGCAACTTCCGCAAGGCGCTCGTCGCGTTCTCCGAGGCCGACGGCGCGGATGCGATGACGACGGACGCGACGGCGCGCGCGGAGACGAGCGCGTGCGACGACGGCGCGAACTCACCGACCGCGCCGCGCCCATCACCTTCGCGCGAGTGATGAAAAACCCATCACTGCGGCCATTTCAATGATTCTGGCGCCGCGCGGACGCCGGGTAGGCTTGTGTCAGGGACGCACGCGGTGCGCCCCGACGACCTGCCCGACGTCTGAAGGAGGACGACCATGTATTACTCCAGCGGCAACTACGAGGCGTTCGCGACACCTGAGAAGCCCGAGGGCATCGACCGCAAGCACGCCTACATCGTCGGCACCGGCCTTGCCGGCCTCTCGGCCGCCTGCTACCTCGTCCGCGACGCGCAGATGCCGGGCGACCACATCACGCTCTTTGAGTGCCTGCCCGTCGCCGGCGGCTCGTGCGATGGCATCCACGACCAGTCCAAGGGCTACATCATGCGCGGCGGACGCGAGATGGACAACCACTTTGAGTGCATGTGGGACCTCTTTCGCTCCATCCCCTCCCTGGTGAACCCCGGGGAGACGATCTTCTCCGAGTACTACAAGCTGAACAAGGAGGACCCGAACTACTCGCTGTGCCGCGTGACGGAGCGGCAGGGCCAGGACGCCCACACCGACAAGAAGTACGGCATGAACGCGAAGGCCCTGGACGAGCTGAAGTGCCTCTTCCTGGCGACCGACGAGGAGCTAGCCGACAAGACGATCGACGACGTCTTTGACGACGCCTTCTACCAGACCAACTTCTGGATCTACTGGCAGACGATGTTCGCGTTCGAGAAGTGGCACTCCGCGATCGAGATGAAGCTCTACCTGCAGCGCTACATCCATCACATCGACGGTCTGCCCGACCTCTCGGCCCTGCGCTTCACGCGCTACAACCAGTACGAGTCCATGATCAAGCCGATGGTGGCCTACCTGAACGCCGCCGGCGTCCGGATCGCATATGGCGCCCAGGTTACCGCCATCGACTGCGACTGCGCGCCCGACCGCAAGCTCGCCCGGCGCCTCACCTACGTGCAGGACGGCGCCGAGCACGTCATCGACCTCACCGCCGACGACCTCGTGTTCGTGACGAACGGCTCGCAGGGCGACGGCTCCGCGTACGGCGACCAGACGCACGCGCCGGTTGTTGACATCGAGAACGGCACCGGGCCCTCCGTGGAGCTCTGGAAGATGCTCGCGGCGCAGGACCCGGCCTTCGGCCACCCGGAGAAGTTCTTCCGCTCCATCAGGGAGACGAGCTGGGAGTCCTGGACGGTCGACACGGCCAACGAGGAGATCCTGGCCGCCGTCGAGCGGATCTGCCATCGCGACCCGCTGTCCGGCCGGGTCGTGACCGGCGGCATCGTGACCGCGAAGGACTCGAGCTGGCTGCTGAGCTGGACCATCAACCGGCAGGGACAGTTCGTGGACCAGCCCGACGACCACTGCCTGATCTGGGTGTACGGCCTGAACTGCTGGGACGACCTCGGCGACTTCGTGCGCAAGCCCATGTGCGCGTGCACCGGCGAGGAGCTCTGCGAGGAGTGGCTCTACCACATCGGCATCGACCCCGCGCACATCCACGATCTCGCGAGCGAGGACTGCAACACGACGCCGTGCATGATGCCCTACGTGACCTCGTTCTTCGAGCCCCGGCGGCGTGGCGACCGCCCCGACGTCGTGCCCGCGGGCTCGGTCAACCTCGCGTTCATCGGGCAGTACGCCGAGACGCCGCGCGACACCGTGTTCACGACCGAGTACTCCATCCGCACCGGCATGGAGGCCGTCTACACGCTGTGCGACGTCGACCGCGGCGTGCCGGAGGTCTGGGGCAGCGTGTATGACCTGCGCGACCTGCTGCGCAGCATCCACATGCTCTCCGACGGCAAGCGCCTGGACCAGATGGACCTTGACCTCAAGACGCGGGTGAAGCTGCAGGGCGTGCTCAAGGAACTGCGGGGCACGGAGGCGGAGAAGCTGCTGCGCGAGGTGGGGCTGATCTGAGACTTGCGTCGGACGCA
>CACZRK010000417.1 GCA_902783515.1 uncultured Coriobacteriaceae bacterium
CAGGGTCGCGCTCAGCAGCGCCCAGCCGCGCATCATGAGGCGACGGCGGTAGGTGTTGAAGCTGTGCAGCATGGCGACGGACGTGAGCCAGGAGAGCAGGCTGGCGTTCTCGACCGGGTCCCAGCCCCAGTAGCCGCCCCAGCCCAGCACGACGTACGCCCACACGGCGCCGAGGCCGATGCCGATCGTGAGGAAGATGAACGCGAAGAGCGCGATGCGCTGGCACAGGTCGACCCAGCGCTTGGAGGGATCGTTCACCACGAGCGCGGCGACGCCGTACGCGAACGGAACGGTGAGGCCGGCGTAGCCGATGAAGAGCATCGGCGGGTGCAGGACCATGGCCCAGTGCTCGAGCAGGACGTTCATGCCCCAGAGCATCGCGGTGCCGGTCAGGCTGCCGTCATCGGCGATGTAGCTCGCCGCGGTCTTGATGAAGGGGTTGTTGGAGCTGGAGAAGAGCATGGTGGCGCAGAACAGGACGATGACGATCTCTATCACGAGCAGGGCGACCGTGGTGAGCGGCTCCTGCTGCTTGCGGCGCGACCAGGCGACCCAGCCGGCGAAGCAGGCGATGAGGACGCCCCACAGCAGCAGCGAGCCCGCACGCCCCGCCCAGAGGCCGGAGAGCTGGTAGAGCCAGAACAGCGACCCCGTGTCGGAGGGATAGTTCTGCGCGACGTACTGGAAGGCGACGTTGTGCGTGTAGAAGCCGATGACGATCGTGATGGCGCTCACGAAAATCGTCGCCAGCGAGACGTACACGAGGCGGTAGCCGAGCTTGCGCGAGTCCGCGCTCCGGCCGAAGTGGCCGATCGCGAGGAAGAGCCCCGACGCCGCGGAGCTGATGAGGCACGCGTACAGCATCACGAGCCCGAGTGTCACAATTCCGTATGAAACCATCTGCGTCTCCTCATTCTCGGGCACAGGACCCGGGATCTCGATCACATCATGGCGCGGCCGCGCTCAGGGCGCCGACGCGCGCCACGTGCATGCCGACGTGCGTGGCCTACGCGGCCTCGGCGACGTCGGAGTCGATCGCGACGTCGGTCGCGATGAGCTGCGTGCCGTCCTCGGAGAGCTTGCCGCTCACGACGACGGCCGTGCCGTCCTGCACGTCATCGGGCAGCGCGCCGTCATACACGACGTCGATACCCTCACCCTGAGAATTAAGGTTAAACCTAATGTCAGCCGTGGCATCGGCGAGGGTGCCCTCGGTCACGTAACCGGCGACCTTCAGGTCAACGCCCTCGTACACGCTCTTGTTCTGGAGCATGATGCCGACGGTCAGCGCGCCCTCGGCGCTCTCATACTTGGACGGGCACTTGGTGACCATCGTGCTCGCGGTGAGCGTGCCGTCCTTGACCTTGCCGGTGCAGATCGCCGTGATGCCGTTGCCGAACGTCGCCGGCAGCGCGCCGGTATACGTGACCTGCAGGGTCGCGGACTCGTCGTTCTCGTCGGCGACCTTGAACGTCGTCTCGCTCCCCTCGGTCGTGTACGAGTTGTCCACCACGAGGCCGGAGACCTGGACGTTCTTCCCGTCATACGAGCCCGAGGCGGCCTCGCCGACGCTGAGCGCCTTCGCGGTGCTCCCCGACCCGAGCACGACGAACAGGACGATCGCGACGACGACGATGACGAGCCCGACGAGCGTCAGGCGCCGCTTTGCTGAGGTGTTCACGCCAGAACCTCCCCCTCCTCGTGCGCACGACCCGCGTGCGCGTGCTGTCCTCTCACAGACTACCTGATCGGGCGAACGCGCACGAAACGGTCGCCCAGCCGTACATACATCCTACGTAATTATTAGGAATGATTCCTATCAAGCATGCGAACCTGAAAGGAAATCACCCTACCGCTCGGCAAAGGTGGGGAGCGCCCGACGCACGGCACGCGCGATGAAGAACGCGGCGACGCCCTTGAACGCCTCGGCGGGGATGTACGGGATCGTCGTGTACATCAGCGCGCCGACGATGCCCGCGGTCGGCGCGTTGGGCATGCCGAGCGCGACGTAGTGGACCGTCTCGACCGCGTAGATCACGAGCGCGACGACCACGAGCGCCACGACGTCGGCGACGACGCTGCGACGGACGTGAGTGGCGCGGTCCTGCGGCCTGCAGATCGCACGGCACACGAGCGAGCCGACGCCCGCCGCAAGTATATATGAGTAGAGGAACCCGCCGAAGGGACCGACCAGCCGGGCGAACCCCGGCTCGCCCGCCCAGGAGAAGACGGGCAGGCCGATCGCGCCGAGCAGGATGTAGCCGACGTAGGTCAGCGTCGCGGGCAGCGGCCTGAAGAGCAGGGCGACCAGCATCACGACCAGCACGCCCAGCGTGAACTTCCAGATGGCGATCGGCACGGTGATCTGCGCCGCCAGCGTCATGAGGGCGATCGCGACGGCGCACTCGGCGATCGTCGCGACGCGCATGCGGCGCGGTCGTTCGCGTGTGCCCCCGTCACGCGCGTCCTGCGGCTGACCGCCAGCCCCCGGGACCGACCGCTGCGCGCGCTCTTCGTTCTTCGTCATGGGATCTCC
>CACZRK010000418.1 GCA_902783515.1 uncultured Coriobacteriaceae bacterium
GAGCGCGAGGCGCCCGCCGCGGACGACGGGGGCGCGGCGGCGAGCCGTGAGGGCGAAGGGGCGGTCGCGGGCCACGCGCGCGTCCCCTGGAAGCTCGTCCTCATCATGGCCGTCGCGGGCTTCGTGAGCGGTTTCGTGGGGTCGCTCTTCGTGCCGGGCGGCGTCGGCTCGACCCATCGCGTGGCCGCGACGGTGGTCTTCGGCGTCGCGGCGCTCGCGATGCTCGGCGTCGGGCGCGGCCACGCCGACCTGCGCTGGTTCGCGTGGCTCTCGCTGCCGATCGCCGTCGCCGCGTTCCTCGCGATCCCGCTCGTCGGCTCCTCGCACGGGCAGGCGGTCTCGTTTCTCGTCAAGCTCGCCTACGTGTGGTTCACGTGCTTCGTCCTGCTGGACCTCTGCGGCGTGACCTACCGCCTCGGCGTCTCGGCGACGCGCGTCTTCGCCACCGCCCGCGCCTCCAGCGAGCTCGCCATCCTGCTCGGCATCCTGACCCGCATGGCGCTCGTGGACGCGGGCGTGGTCAGCACGCCCCTGTTCGCCTGGCTCGCGACGATCGTCGGCCTGATCGGCACGATCGGCTGCGTGGTGCTCTGGGCGTCGGAGCGCTCGGTGAAGGCCGAGTGGAACGCCCTCGGCATCCCGCAGGACGAAGTGGACCCCGCGCGTGCGCGCCGCGCGCGGATCCTGGAGCGCTGCGACGAGCTCGCGGCGCGCGCGGGCCTCACGCCCCGCGAGGTGGAGGTGCTCGCGCTCGTTGCGCAGGGCCTCTCGAGCGACGAGATAGAGCGCGAGCTGTTCGTCTCGCACAACACGTACAAGACGCACGTGCGTCACATCTACGCGAAGCTCGGCGTCCACACCCGCGAGGAGGCGGTCGCCCTCGTCGAGCAGGCCTAGGGGACGCGCGAGCGGCCCGGCGCGCGACGCGCGACGAAAGGGGGCGACCCTCCCGTCCGGGAAGGTCGCCCCCCAGGGGTGCCTCGACGTGATTGGTGGCGTGGCCCGCGATCGCACGCTTGCCGCCGGAGCTCGCCGCCGGACGGAGCCGGCCGCTTCCGTCAGCCGGCGGTGGCCGCCGCAGAGCCAGGGCCCGTCGCGGGTCGCCCGCTACTTCGCGGCAGGCTCGCTGGCCTCCGCCTTTGCGTCGATGTTCTTCGTCGCGCCCTGGCCGGCGAACTCGTCGGCGTTGCTGCCGAAGAACTTCGGAAGCCTGCGGCCCTCGTTCAGCCACTGGCGGTACTCGGCGGTCGCCGTGAAGATGACGTCGCCGGAGGAGTTCAGCGCGGTCTCAAGGCCGTCCTGGATGACGCCGATGATGAAGCCGACCGCCACGACCTGCATGGCGACGTCGTTGCCGATGCCGAACAGCGAGCACGCCATCGGGATCAGCAGCAGCGAGCCGCCCGCGACGCCCGAGGCGCCGCACGCGCCGATCGCGGCGAGCAGCGACAGGATGACCGCGCTCGGGAAGTCGACCGCGATGCCGAGCGTGTTGGCGGCGGTCAGCGTCATGACGGCGATCGTGACGGAGGCGCCGCACATGTTGATCGTCGCGCCGAGCGGGATGGAGACCGAGTAGAAGTCCTGGTCAAGGCCGAGCTTGTCGCACAGCGCCATGTTCACGGGGATGTTCGCCGCGGAGCTGCGGGTGAAGAACGCGGTGATGCCGGAGTCCTTCAGGCAGCGCAGGACGAGAGGCCACGCGTTGCGGCGCAGAACGATGCTGGCGAGCAGCGGCTCCATGACGAAGGCGACGGCGAGCATGATGCCGACGAGCAGCAGCAGGACGCGGCCGTAGTCCACGAAGATGTCCACGCCGTTGGCGGACACGGCGTTGAAGACCAGGCCGAGGATGCCGAATGGCGCGAGGTTGATGATCCAGCGCACGAGCGTGGAGATGCCGTCGGCGATGTCCACCAGGACGCGCTTCGTCGGGTCGCTCGCGATGCGGCGGAAGATGAGGCCGAGGCAGATGGCCCAGACGAGGATGCCGATGTAGTTGGCGTTCAGCAGCGCGTCAACGGGGTTGGAGACGAGCTTCAGCAGCAGGTTGGAGATGACCTCGCCGATGCCGCTCGGGGCGGACTGCACGGCCGCCTCGCCCAGGCGCATGGTCTGCGGGAAGAGGAAGCTGCCGACGACGGCCATCAGCGCCGCGAGGAACGTGCCGACGAGGTAGAGCACGATGACGCGGGCGAAGCGGCGGTCCAGGCCGGCGCGGGCGCGCGCGAACGCGCTGATGATCAGGAAGAACACCAGGATCGGCGCGATGCCCTTCAGGGCGTTCACGAACAGGTCGCCCAGCGTGACGATCCACGTCCACGACGGGACCGCGAACGCCAGGATCACGCCGAGCACCATGCCGATGATGATGCGCAGGATGAGGCTCACGCCGTTGTAGCCCCGTGCGACCGCCTTGCAGAAGTTCACCACTCCCATAATCGAACCCCTTTAGCCCCGCACGCGACCGGCGCCTCGCGCGGATTGGATGGATAGTTTGCGTATCGTATGCGACGTCGTATTTCAGGCGTGAAAACTCTCCGCCCGCGGCCGCGATGCGCACGACGAGCGGCGCGCCTACGCGGCGAGCGGCACATGGCGCGAGCGGCGCCCACGCACGGCGGGACGCGCGCGGGGGCCGCTCACTTCGCGGGGCCCTCACCGCGCGCGTCGTCAAGCGAGGCAGGGCCCGCGAAGCCGTCGATGACCTCAAGGAGCTCACCCCGGGAGCGGACGCCCATCTTCCCGTAGATGTTGCGGACGTGCGAGCGGATCGTGTTCTCCTTGATCGGGAGCAGCGTCGCGATGTACGCCGGGCCGTACCCACGGCCGAGGTACTGCAGCACCTCGGCCTCGCGCGCCGTCAGCCCGTAGGCGACGGTCGCGCGGTCGCACGCCTCGCGCATCTTATCCTCGAACGTCTCCGCGTCGCGCTCCCCCTCGCCGCTCACGAAGAGGAACATGCCCTGCCACAGCACGAGCGAGGGCGAGGACACCAGGAAGCCGAGCGCAACCACGAGCACGGAGATCGTGAACAGCGGCGTGTAGCCGGACAGCGCCCCGAGCGTCACGTCATAGTACGGGAGCATCATCACGACCGCGACGGCGAACGCGGTGACGCACGCGGCAAACGCCATGCCGCGACCCAGGCGCTTGACGCCCGCGTACGTCACGAACGCGAACATGAGGATTCCGTAGGCGTAGCACAGGCCCTGCGCGCCGAGGGACACAGCCTGCACCTCGTGGGCGTCCGGGATGACGGTTGACGCGCCGAGCACGGCGACGCCCGCGAGCGGCAGGATGACGCGGAACGTGACCGCCGCGACCTTCGCGTCGTCGCGCGCCACGCTCGCCGCCAGCAGGACGACGCAGGCGACGAGCGCCGCGGGCGCGAACCCCGGCAGGTCGCCGTCCACGCGCGTCGGCACCACGCCGGAGAACGACGAGGCGTACAGGAGGAACACGGCCAGCGGCAGCCCGATGAAGAACGCGGGCGCGCGGCTGGCGGAGCCCTCCTCGCCGAGCAGGTCGCGCAGGACGCCGCCCGCCTCGCC
>CACZRK010000419.1 GCA_902783515.1 uncultured Coriobacteriaceae bacterium
GAGGCGACCCCCGTCGCGGCGACGGCGGCCGCACCCGCCGCGACGCCCGCGCCCGCGACGAACGAGCGACGCGAGAGGTCCTTCCGACCGGCCATCTCCCTGACCAGACTGCTGTACATGCGAATCCCCCTTCTGCTGAAGTCCCCGCGCGGCGCGTCCCCCTGCGTGGCGCCACGCCTGCGCCACGAGTTTCGCGCGGGGCGCGGACGCCGGGCAAGAAGCATGTGATTGACCGGAGGGCAAGAAAAAGGTGCGGGGGCGTCGAGGCGCGGGGACGGGCGGCGGCGGGAGCGCGCGAGGGACGAGCGAGGGGCGGGCGGCAGCGGGGGCGGGCGCCCGTCAGATCGTGGAGACCAGCTCGTCGCGCAGCTGACGGCAAGCGGCCTCGCGGGCGGACTCGCCGCGCACGGCGAGCGACACGTACCCGACCATGCTCACCACGTCGTAGGGCGCCCGCGCATACGGGACGCTCACGACGCCGTCATCCCAGGTGGGGATCGTCGCCTGCGGCGAGGGAAACACCGCGTGGTCCTCGTGGTGCAGCCGGTCGTAGATGTGCAGGATGTCGTTGTCGTATGACTCGCTGCGGGCGCGCATGTGCGGCGTCCAGACGAGGTCCTCGTAGCCGCACGCGTAGTACACGACGTCGTAGTCGACAAGGTCGTCGATCGTGACGAGCGGCCGGGTCGCGAGCGGGCACGCCGACCCCATGACGATGCGCATCGGGTCGCAGCACAGCTCGACGCCCTCGTCCAGGCTCTCACCGGGCGGGATGTGCGACACGATGACGTCGGCCTCGCCACGAGCGAGCCGACGCAGGCACTCGGCGTCCGTCCAGCTCGTCACGCGCACGTCGATCGTGGGGTTCGCCTCGCAGAAGCGCCTGATGCCCGGGTCAAAGTGGCTGCGCCACGTGATCGGCAGCGAGAGGTTGATGACGAGCGTGCTGTGCTCGTCGCGCACCAGGCGCTCGAGCCCGTCAAACGAGCTCACGACGCCGGACGACGCCGCGAGGAACCGTGCGCCCGCCGGCGTCAGCTTCGTGCCGACGGGCAGGCGGTCGAACAGGGCGTACCCGAGCTCCGCCTCCAGGCTCGCGATCGAGCGGCTCAGAGCCTGGCGCGAGATGAACAGCGACTCGGCCGCCTCGTTGAAGCTGGCGGCATGCGCGGCCCTGACAAAGTACCTGAGCTGCTGAATCTCCATCGTCTTCCCCCCATCCCCCGAATGCGGCCGCACGCCGCGCACCCCCGCGCGCCGCGACCGCCGTTCCCCCGTCGCCCGCTTCCCGCGGTGGCCGCGGCGCGCGTCGCCTACCGCCTGCGATCGCCTTCCGCGCAGCAGTCCAGGCACAGCAGCTCCCCCGAACGCACGCGCAGCATGTCCTCGTCCGTCGGCTCCCCGCACGCCGCGCACCGCTCCCGGCCCGGCTTCGGCGGCAGCGACGGCACAGGCCCGCGCGGCTCGGTCACCGCGAAGAGCTCGTCATACGGCATCAGCAGAAGCTCCGCGATCGACGCCGCGACCGGCATGCGCGCCTTGGCGCACAGGCGCACCGAGCCGCCCGTCGTCCGGTCGTAGAACGTAAACGCCATCTTGCCGCGCGGGCGCACGACGATGCCGTGCCGGCCGAACGTCAGCCCGAGCAGCGCCTGGACCGCATCGACCGCGCAGGTCATGCTTTCGGCGACGCACGTCAGCTCGTCGGACACCGCCCTCGGGTCACAGCCGAGCCCCAGCTCAGCGAGCGCCCCCTCGACGGCCTTGACGCCCATCGCCAGGCCGCGGCACTCGTGCCCGTGAAACGCCAGCGCGCGCTTCCAGACGTCGCTGCCCAGCGCGTCGTCCATGCGCTCCGCGCGCGCCGCCGCACGCACGGCGCCCATCACGCGCGCGGTCACCCCGTTCGCCTGCGTCATGCGCACATCATCCCCGTCCCCACGTCGCTCGCCTCGCGCCCGTCGCACGTCTGCCATCCCGGGTAGGATAGCGGCTCCGGCGCGTCGCGTGCGTCATGCCGATGCGAATTCCACGCCGAGGCGCAGCGGCGATTGCAATCGCCGTCCCCTGGATACACTGAAGGTAACGTGGGAACCGGAGGCACGCGGACCCAGGCGCCCGCATGCCGGCCACCTGCGCACGGACGCGCGCGTCGGGCGCGCGGGCAGCAAAGAAGGAGACGCAATGGCACTCGCACAGCAGGTCGGGGACATCCTGAACGCGCAGATCAACAAGGAGCTCTACTCGGCGTACCTCTACCTCACGTTCGCGGACTACTACGAGGAGCGCGGTCTGAAGGGCTTCGCCAACTGGTACATGATCCAGGTCCAGGAGGAGACCGCGCACGCGAAGATCCTGCGCCGCTATCTGCTGGACAACGGCTATGCGGTCAAGATGGGCGCGATCGCGCAGCCTGACAAGACGTTCGCGAGCGACGTCGACCCGCTCAAGGCCGGCCTGGAGCACGAGGAGTACATCACCGCGTCCATCAACGACTGCTACCAGGCCGCCTACGACGCGCATGACTTCCGCACAATGCAGCTGCTCGACTGGTTCGTGAAGGAGCAGGGCGAGGAGGAGACCAACGCCTCCGACATGCTCAAGAACATGGAGCTGTTCGGCAGCGACCCCAAGGGCCTGTTCGACCTGGACCGCGAGTACCAGGCGCGCACCTTCGTCGCGCCCACGATGCCGATGTAGCGTCGCGGGGCCCGAGTCGGGATCGTTGACGTCGAGAAGGCCATGGGGACGGCAGACTCCGCCTTCGCGGGGCCTGCCGTCTTGAGGCCGACCGCCTGCGGGGCCTGTCGCGATCAGGCGCCCGCACGAGGCGACCAGGGAAGGTGGCGCATGCGGCAGGTCGAGGAGCAGCTCCGCGAGCTCGTGGACGAGGACGGGTGCTACCGCGCGTTCAACGCGCGGGTGGTGGCGACCGCCGACCCGTCCACGATGCTCGGCGTGCGCGTGCCGCGCCTGCGCAGGCTCGCGCGCCAGGTCGCCCGCGCGCCATGGCGCGACGACTTTCTGGACGAGCTGCCCCACCCCTGGTACGAGGAGTACCTCGTGCACGCGTTCGTGCTGAACGACGGGCGCGACCTGGGCGAGGCCGTGCGGCGCCTGGACGCGTTGCTGCCCTGGGTGGACAACTGGTGCGTGTGCGACGCGCTGAACCCTGCGGCGTTCCACGACGCGCGGGCGCTCGGCGGCGACCCGGCGTGCACGCTGTTGCCGCTCGCGCGGCGCTGGATGGCGTCAGGCCACGCCTACACGCGGCGCTTCGGCGTCTCCGTGCTGATGCGCGACCTGCTCGGCCCCGGCTATGACCCCGCTCAGCTGCGACTCGCGCTCGCCGCGGACAACGGCGAGTACTACGTGCGCATGATGATCGCCTGGTACCTGGCCGAGGCGCTCGTCACCCACGAGCCCGACGTCCTGGCGATCCTCGCCGACCCCGCGACGGACCCGCGCCTGCGGCGCATGGCGATCCGCAAGGGCGTCGAGAGCCTGCGGGTGCCCGACGCGACGAAAGACGCCCTCCGCCGGCTGCGGTGAGCGCGGCGAGGCAGGGAGAGAGGGGTGATCTTTGCGCCCGCGCCCGCAGATGCCGATACGATGACGAGTGCGCGCGGCACGCCGCCCGCGCGTTCGTACGCCGTGCGCGCACCGCGCCGGAAGCCCTCATCGACGTCATCGCGCTCGGCGGCGCGGGTCGTCAGCGCCGGAGGTTCAGATGCTCAACCCGCAGGATTCCCACGACACCGAACGTCCCGCCGACGCGCGCGCCACGACGCCCGCCGACGCGCCCCTCGGTCCCGGTGACGGTGCCAGCACCGGCGCGCCGTCGTCGCTCGTCGCCATGGGCGACGCCGCACGCACGCACCGGGCGCACCTGCCCGCCGGCCTCGCGGACGCCGACCTCCGGCGACTCGTGGACGAGCTGCGCACGCGGGTCGACGCCGACCTCGTCGGCGCGTGCGTGTTGCCCGACGGCAAGGACCCCACTTACTCGTGGGACTACGTGTCGGGCAACCTCACGAACCGCTACCAGCGCATCTTCCTGCCGAGCGGCGTCGGCGTCCTCGGCCTGGTCGCGACCAACCGTCGCCCGCTGGTCGTGCGCGACGCGTGGGCGGACATCTCGCGCGACGCCTGGTACCAGTTTCCCATCGTGCTTTCCGAGGGCCTGGAGAGCTTCTACGCGTTCCCGCTCGCCGACGGCGACCGGCCGGCACTCGCCGTCATCGTCGCCTGGCGCTCGCCGGGTCGCGTGACCGACGAGGCGACGCGTCTGGCCGAGCGGCTCGCCGGCGAGCTGACGGGTCTCGCCGTCCTGCGCGCCCGCCCGCTCGAGCTGCGAAGCGGCAGCGTCACGCCGCAGTACGCCGAGACGACGCACCGCATCATCCAGGCGCAGGAGGACGAGCGCAAGCGCATCGCGCGCGAGCTGCACGACGGCCTGGCCCAGGAGCTGCTCCTCGTGCAGATCGAGCTGCGCAAGGCCCGCTACCTGCCGCAGGAGGAGCGCGACGACGCCATCCAGCGCGCGTCCGACCAGCTGCGCGACGTGCTCGTGCACGTGAGCAGCATCGCCTCCCACCTGCGTCCGGCCGCGCTCGACGAGCTCGGGCTCGCCGCGGCGATCTCGGCGGAGTGCGCGAAGCTTGAGCGCACCTTCGGCATCACCGTCCTGTGCGACGTGGAGGACGTGCGCGACCTGAACCCCGACTGCGAGATCGCCGTCTACCGCATCTTCCAGGAGGCGAGCTCCAACGCCTGCAAGTACTCGCGCTCCGACCGGATGCACGTCTCGCTCGCCCGCGGCGACGGCGCGATGGCGCTCGTTGTCCAGGACTTCGGGCAGGGATTTGACGTCGATCACCCCGAGATCCGCGGCGGCGGCCTCGGCCTCGCCGGCATGCGCGAGCGCGCGAGCGCCTTCGGCGGCACCATCCGGATCGTCTCGCACCCCGGCGTCGGCACCACCGTGGAGCTCGTCGTCCCCTACGCGTCGTCGGGCGGCCAGGCGGCGGGCGGCCAGTCGGACGGAGGCGCCCGCGACGCCGACGCCCCCGCGGGCACCGAGACGGAAGGGGCGCGCGCATGATCCGCATCGTGCTCGCCGACGACCACCGCATGGTGGGCATGGGCTTTCGCATGATCATCGACCAGCAGGTGGACATGGAGGTCGTCGCCACGGCGTCGGACCCCGAGGCCACCTTCGCCGCCGTCACCGACCTGCAGCCCGACGTGCTGGTCACCGACATCTCCATGGGCACGCAGAAGAGCGGCCTGCTGCTCGCCGAGCGCGTCGTCGCGTCCGGCGCGGCGTGCGGCGTCGTGATGCTCACGATGCACGTGGAGCAGGAGTACCTGCGGCAGGCCATGCAGCGCGGCGCCAAGGGCTACGTGCTCAAGAGCTCGTCGGACGAGGAACTCTTTGCCGCCATCCGCGCGGCGGCGGCCGGCGAGACGTTCATCTGCCGCGACATGCTGGGCACCTTCGTCCAGGAGGCGCTGAACGGCGTGGACTCGAGCGCCGGCGCCCTCACGCCGCGCGAGTCCGAGATCGTCTCGCTCACGGTGAAGGGCTACGCCAACGCCGACATTGCCGACCAGCTCGCCGTGTCCGTCAAGACGATCGAGAGCCAGAAGACCAAGATCATGACCAAGCTCGGGCTGCACTCGCGCCCGGAGCTGTTTGACTACGCGGCGGCGCACGGGCTCATCAACGTCTGACGCGTCCCTCGCGCTTGCCCCTTCCATGGCGTCAGGGTTTATCATGCGACTCGTCGTCAAGAGGAAGGGTCATCCATGCATCTCGTCCCATCACGCCAGTCGACGCGCCTCGCGCGCGCGTCGGTCCCCACGCCGACAGCCGCACCTGCCACGAACCTCGCGTCATCGACGCCGGCTCCCGACGGTCTCAGCCGCCGATCCTTCGGCCGCCTCGCCGTCGGCGCGGCCCTCGCGTTCGCCGGCGTCGGCTGCCTCGACTGCCTCGGCGCTCGAACGGCGCTCGCCGAGAGCACGAAGGGCAGCGCGAAGGCGCTCAACTCCCCGATGCGCGACGCCATGCTCGTCTCGCGCGACGCCTCGAGCGCCGCCGACGCCAGGCGCGCGGCGTCCTCCTCCGCCGACAAAGACTCGACGGTCCGCTCCAACAGCACGCGTCGCTTTGCCGACATCCCCGCCGACGCCCTCATGAGCGTGGACGAGCTGCACGACCTCGCCGAGTCGGGCGCGATCGAGGACGGCACGGTGACCGTCATCGACATCCGCAGCCATCGTGACTACCAGAAGGACCAGATCGAGGGGTCGCGCAACATTCCCGCCGGCAGGCAGATCGAGATCCGCATCGACGAGATCCCGACCGACGAGGAGGTCGTCCTCATCGCCTACAAGAACAGCGACCGCCTTGCCGAGACCTGGTACACGCTGCAGGACCACGGGTTTGACATGAGCCTCGTCCGCGTGCTGGACGGCGGCGTGTACGCGTGGATGCAGGCGGGCTATCCCGTGCTGGAGAACCAGTTCCTCGGCTGCTAGCCGCGGACGGAAGGGCAGGGCTGTGAGCATGAGTGACGCGAAGGGTCACGCGGCCGCGACGGCGACCGCGGGCATGAGGGCGACGGCGGCGACGAGCGAGGTGGGCACCCGCCGCCCGCAGACGGACGGTACGCGACCGACGCTGACGCGCGCCGAGCTGCTCGGGACCGCCGCCGCGGGCGCGGGCGCCGTCCTGGCCGGCACCATGGCGCGCACGGCGCGGGCGGCGACGAGCGACGGGAGCGCGAGCCTTGACGAAGAGAGCCCCTCAGGGGTCGCGCGCGACGATCCCTACGCGGGCGTCGGCGAGAACCTCTCGTACGCGGGCGGCGGCGCGGGCGGCGACGTCGCGCCGTACGCGGTCCCGCAGGTCACGTACGCGCAGGAGCGCGACGAGAGCCCGCGGCGCGTGCTCGTCGTCGTGGACTACCAGGTGGACTTCGTGAGCGGCGGCGTGTTCGGCGACATCCAGCCCGCCATGGCGATCGAGGACGCGCTGTGCGCCAAGATCCGGGAGTACCAGCAGGCGGGCGACGTGGTCATCTACACGATGGACACGCACCCCTCCGACGAGTACGACGAGACGCGCGAGGCGACCGTGAACCCGCCGCACTGCGATCCCGCCACCGAGGGCTGGCATGTTTACGGGAAGGCGCGGGCGCTGCTCGAGGGCACGGGCGCCGGCGGCGGCTTCGCGCTCGGCGGCGACTTCGCGAGCCCCGGCGTCGCCACCGTGAGCGAGACGGGCGCCATCCTCGTCAAGAAGGGAACGTACGGGTCGATGGACCTGCCGCGCGTGATCGAGACGATCCGCGCCCAGGGCACGCGCATCACCAGCATCGAGTTCGCCGGCGTCTCCACGACCTGCCGCGTGCTGCACAACGCCATCATCTGCTACAACGCGTTCCCCGAGCTCCCGATGATCATGGACGCCGCGACGACCGCGAGCTACACCGACGAGCGCACCGAGGAGCAGCTGGAGGAGCTGGAGGCCTGGGGCTTCGTCGTGCGTCGATAGGCGCGCCGCGCTCTGGCCCCGATCCCAATGACGTCGAGCAACCCTGACAGCCCCTCCCCGCCAGATCACGCCGATGCGATCTGATGGGGAGGGGTCTCTCTGCGTGAGAGTGTCGTGCGTGGGTGACGGGCGCCCGCCAGCCCGCGCCGAGCCAGCGGGCACGCCTGCGCGCGTTTGGGAGGGACCGCGAGGGCGGGCGGGACAGTCCTGTGCGAATGGGAGGGTTTGCGCGAGGCGCCGGGACAGTCTCGCGCGAATCGGAGTGCTCCCATTCGCACGCACGCGCGTTCGGGAGCACGTTCGGAACAGGTTCGCACGAATGGGAGACCTCCGAGCGAGTCCCCGCACCGTCATCGGCACCGCGTGGCCTCCCATTCGTCAAATGCTGTACCTGCGCCCCGGCAAAACCCTCCCGAACGTGCGTTTCTGTCCCGGCGAATCCTCCCATTCGCGCGATCCCGTACCGGCCCCGCACGCCCGAATCCCCCCGCACGCCCGAGTCCCCCGCGCGCCTGCCTCAGGAATTTGAATCCCTCCTTGAACCTGACCCAATGAAAAGGTTTAGCCTAGGGCGCAGCTAGGTAATCAGTCGACGCTACCGCGACGCTCGTGGCTTCGCGGCATCATCGGCAGGGGAAAGGGTGTGGTCCTCATGCGTACAACAACTCGCAAGTCGATGAGCGGCGGAGCGGGCGCGAGCCGTGCATGCCGTGCGAGCCTCACGGCGGGTCTGCCAAATCCCTCGCGGCGCGCGTTCGTCGGCGCCCTCGGCGCGGCAATCGCTGCGGGCGCCGGCGCAGGCGCAGCGGCGACGCAGGC
>CACZRK010000420.1 GCA_902783515.1 uncultured Coriobacteriaceae bacterium
CGGCAGACCTTCGCGCGCGAGGGCGGCTCGTACGACTTTGAGCGCATCTGCGTCGGTCGCGGCCTGGCGGTCGTGCGGCGGGACATCGACTGCGTGCACGGCGACCAGCGCTACTTCAGCGACTACGTCGCGGGACGCTCGGAGATCACGCTCTACGAGCGCTCCTGCGCGCTGTGGGCGCAGCAGAACGGCATGGACCTCGCGCGGGCGGAGAACCTGATCCTCTCGCACGAGTTCTTCCACTTCCTCGAGTGGACGGAGCTCGGGCTCACGAGCCGCGAGTACCAGGTGCCGATGGTGGCGATCTGCAGGCTGCGCCTCGGGAAGACCGGCGTCCGCGCGCTCTCTGAGATCGGCGCGCACGGGTTCGCGCGCACGTACCATGAGCTGTTCGCGGCCGCGCGGGCGCGAACGGACGAGACCGAAGGGACTGGCAAGGCATGAGCGACACGCAGACGAAGACGGCGGCCACGACGACGGGCGCGGAGACCGGGGCGGCGACTGTGCGCTGGGGCGACAGGGACGTCCCCGTGATCCAGAGCCGCGACGTCGTGGTGATCGGCGGCGGCTCGGCGGGCGCGGCCTGCGGGATTCGCTGCGCGCGCGAGGGCCTCTCGACGCTGGTCGTGGACCGCTACTCGCTGCTGGGCGGCTCGACCTCCAACGCCCTGGTCTGCCCCATGATGCCGACCTACGTCGACCACCTGCAGATTCTGAACGAGGTCGAGCAGCGTCTGGGCGCCGACGGCACGCCGACGCGCGACGACTACACGACGATGATCTGGTTCGCGCCCGAGCAGCTCGGCATGGTCATGGAGGACATGCTCTACGAGGCGGGCGGCGAGGCGCTCTACGACGCGACGCTCGTCGGCGTCGTGCGCGACGGGGCGACCGGCGCGATCACGCACGCGGTGCTCGCGGTCGTGGAGGGCATCGTCGCCGTGGCCGCGCGCCTGTTCGTGGACGCCTCCGGCGACGCGGCGCTGGCGCGCGCGGCGGGCGTGCCCTGCGACTCGGGCGACGACGAGGGCGTGAACCAGGTGAGCAGCCTGCGCTTCACGATGGGCGGCGTGGACGTGGAGCGCTACCGCGACTACGTGCTGTCGCTGGACGACCACTTCTCCCCGCTCGTGGACGGGTACTTCTTTGAGAGCGCGATGGTCGCCGGCCGCGACTTCAAGCTTGAGCCGATCTTCCGCCGCGGCGTGGAGGCGGGCATCCTGCGCGAGGAGGACCTGCGCTACTACCAGACGTTCTCCATCCCCGGCAAGCCCAGCTGCCTCGCGCTCAACTGCCCGCACGTCGCGAGCATGCGCAGCAACGCGACCGCGGCGGCGCGCTCGGCGGCGCTGCGCGAGGCGCACGGCACCATCCGTCGGCTCGCGCGCTTCCTCCACGAGATGATGCCCGGCTTCGAGCACGCCTACGTCATGCAGGTTGCGCCGCTCATCGGCATCCGCGAGAGCTGGCGCGTGCGCGGCAGCTACATCCTCACCGAGGACGACTACGCGCGCCAGGCGCGCTTCCCCGACGGCGTGGTGAAGGGCGACTGGTACATCGACGTGCACTCCAACAAGAAGGGCCTCTTCCACCGCAACACGTACCAGCACGGCGACTACTACGAGATCCCGTGGCGCAGCATGGTCTGCGACGAGGTGCCGAACCTCGCCGTGGCGGGACGGTGCATCTCCACGACCTTCCTCATGCAGGCCAGCGTCCGCATCATCCCGACCGTCATCGACATGGGCGACGTCGCCGGCAGCGCCTGCGCGACGTCGCTGCGCACGGGCGTCGCGCTGAACGCGCTGGACGGGTCGCAGCTGCGCCGCTTCGCGTAGGGACGCCGCGGCCGCGCCGACGGCACCCTATAGGACCGGCAGCTCAAACAGGTAGGTGAGGTCCGGCGGCACGTCCGCGCCCTGCTCGACGGCGACGACCGCGTGCGCCACGACGACGGCGTGCGTCTGGTCGGCCAGCGAGCGCAGGGCGCGGGTCGTCCCGCCGCCACCGAAGACGTCGTCCACGAGCAGGATCCGCTTGCCGTCAAGGAAGGCGGCATCGTCCGGGGTGATCGAGAGCGTCTGGTCGTGCGTCGTCGTCACCGAGCGATAGACCGCGCGCGCCGGGTTGCGCGGGTCGTCGCTCTTTCGCGCGACCACCGTGCGCTCAAGGCCGGGATGCGCCGCCGCCCATCGGACGGCGATGGCGTGCGCGAGCGCGTTGCTCTTCGAGACCGGGTTCAGCACGGTGTCAAAGGCGACGTCCCGCGCGCGCAGGCGCTCGACCAGCAGGTCGGCGGCGCGCTCTATGAGGCGGAACTGCCCGGAGATGTCCAGAAACCCCACCTCCCTGCCCGCGATGAGCTTGAACGGCAGGTAGAAGATCTCGCCTGCAAGGTCGACGCGCAGCCGCCTGCGCCCGCCCTCGTCGATAACCTCGGTCGAGACATGCCCGTTCGCCTGATCCATGACGATCACCCCGTTCGCACGTGAAGAAGACGCACCCGCCGTCGCGCGGGGCGAGGCGCGGGCGCGCCCACGCGGCTTGCCCGCCCGCATCGTCGCCCGCGCGACCGGGCCTTTCCGCCAGTGTAGGCACTCGCACGTTGCCCGACGGTTACGCATCATGACGACACATGCACGCCCGGCGGAATACGGGATAATGAACGCGAACGGACACACGACGCGGACACACGACGTGACGCCAACCGGAGGGACCCATGATGCAGCAGAGCGACCCTGACCACATGACACCCGCGGACGCGAGGGGCCGCGACGACGCCCGGGGCGCGGCCGGCGCGACGGACGCAACGGACGCATCCCCCATGACGCCCGCGGAGTCCGCGCGCGCGGCGGACCTCGCAC
>CACZRK010000421.1 GCA_902783515.1 uncultured Coriobacteriaceae bacterium
CCGTGCCGACGGAGGCGCTCGCGGCGGCCGTGGGCGCGTGGTATGACGCGCGCGCGGCCGGCGGCTGGAGCGGCCTGCCCCGGTCGACGGGCGACGCGGGGCGCGCGACCAAGCCGATCGAGCAGCCCGCGGGCCTGCCGAGCCCCGCCATCTCCTTCATCGGGCGGCACAACTCGGGCAAGACGACGCTCATCGTCGCGGTGATCCGGGAGCTCGTGCGCCGCGGCGTGGACGTGGGCAGCGTGAAGCACCACAGCCACCGCGGCTTTGACATCGACGTCAGGGGGAAGGACTCCTGGCGCCATCGCCACGCCGGCGCCTCGGAGGTCGCGATCGCCGCGCCGGACCAGTTCGCGCTCGTGCGCTCGATCGACGGCGAGATGGCGGTGGAGGACGTCGTGCGCATGCTGCGGCCCCACCAGGTCGTGGTCGTGGAGGGCTACCGCACCTCGGCCGTCCCCGCGATCGAGGTCATGCGCGCGGCCAACGAGCGCGACCGCCTCGCGGGCGAGGCGTTCGCGCACGCGGTCAGCCTCGGCCAGCGGCCGCCGTTCGACCCGGAGCCGCTGCGCGACGTGCTCGGCCGCGACGCCGAGCGCCTGCCCGACGAGCGCACCGTCGCCGTCGTGAGTGACATGCCCCGCGTGCGTCGCGCCGCCCTCGCGTGCGGCATGCGCGCGTTCGAGCTGGACGACGTCGCGGGGGTATGCGACCTCGTCTGCCGCGAGGTCGCGCGGCCCGGGGCGCCGTCAGGGGAGGCGGGCGCCCCGCGCTAGGGGACGCCCCGCGCTAGGGGCGCTCGCGCGGCGCCGTCTGTTTGGCGCCGCGCGCCGTGTGGAATACTGAGGGTCGGACAGATTGCAAGGCGGCGCGTCGGGCGCGGGCACCCAGGCCGCGCGATCGCGCCGCACGACGAAAGGAGCGCTTGTGAGCACCTCGGAGGAGAAGATCAGCGTCGAGGAGGCCCAGCGCCGAGCGCGCGCGGCCGTGACGCGGCTCGGCGACGAGGAGATCGACCTCGCCGACGCCTACGGCCGCGTCCTCGCGGCCGACGTCGTGAGCGACATGGACGTGGCGCCCTTCGACAACACCGCGATGGACGGCTTCGCGGTCATCGCGGACGACCTCGCCGACGCCTCGCCCGACCACCCCGTGACGCTGCGGGTCGTCGCGCACGAGGGCGCGGGCGACGTCTTCCGGGGCCCGCTCGCCAGCGGCACGACGGTGCGCATCATGACCGGCGCGCCGATCCCCGAGGGCTGCGACGCCGTCGTGAAGTACGAGGAGGTGCGGGGCGGCCTCGCGCGCGGCGACGACGCGACGTTCACGGCGCCCGCCAAGCCCGGCGCCAACATCCGCCGCGCCGGCGAGGAGTTCCGCGCCGGCGACGTCGTGCTGCGCGCGGGGGAGCGCGTGAACCCCTACGCGATGGGCATGCTCGCCTCGGCCGGCGCGACGCGCGTCACGGTCGTCCGCCAGCCCGTCGTGGCGGTCTTCGCGATCGGGTCGGAGCTCGTGGACCCCGGCGTGCGCCCCACGCCCGGCAAGATCCGCAACTCCAACACGATGTGCGTCGCCGGCCTCGTGCGCGACGCCGGCGCGCGGGTGCGCGTGTACCCGACGGTCGCCGACGACCGCGACGCGATCAGGGCGCAGGTCGCGCAGGCGCTCGCGGACTGCGACGCCGTGGTGACCGCCGGCGGCGCGAGCAAGGGCGACTTTGACTTCATCAACGGCGTGATCGCCGAGCTCGGCACGGTCGTCTTTGACTACGTGAACATGCGCCCGGGCAAGCGCCAGACCATGGGCGTCGTGGACGGCAAGCCCGTCTACGGCCTTTCGGGCAACCCCGCCGCCGCGGCAGTCGGCTTTGAGCTGCTCGTCCGCCCCGCCCTCAACGTCATGGCCGGCGTCGGCGAGGCCGGGCGCCCGACCGTGCGCGCGCGGCTGTCGCGCGACGTGCGCAAGAAGGAGACGCGCCGCTTCTACGAGCGCGGCCTCGTGGCGCGCGACGAGCGCGGCGAGTGGGTCGCCACGCCGTTCCGCGGCCAGTCCTCCGCCCTGCTCGGCGCGCTGCAGCGCTGCAACGCCCTCATCGTCATCCCGGAGGAGTCGCTCGGCATGCAGGCGGGCGACGAGGTCACCTGCCTGCGCCTGGACATGCCGGAGGGCGCG
>CACZRK010000422.1 GCA_902783515.1 uncultured Coriobacteriaceae bacterium
CGCCCCACGCGCGGTGGCCTCGCCCCTCCCCGGGCGTGCGCGCCGCGTATACTTCTGGGCAGCGAGCTGCGCGACGGATGTCGGCCGCCAGCGGCGGGCATCGCGCGCGGACGGACGCGACGAGGGGAGTCAGACATGCACGGGGGACATGTTTCCGCCACGCTCACCACATCGGCCGCAGACGACCCCGGCAGGGCGCCCCTTGGCGCGCCGGGCCGCGACGGCGCCGCGCGCATCTCGCGTCGGGCGCTCGTCGCCGGAGGGGCGACGCTGGGGATCGCCGCCTCGGCGCTCTCTCGGACACGGCCCGCTCGCGCCGCCAGCCTTCTGGAGCGCCTCGCCTCCGCCGGTGGCGCGCGGGGGTCGGCCGCGGCAGACGCCGGCGCGTCTCGCGGCGCCGACGCCGATGCGGCGCCGATGTCGGGGCGGCCCCAGTTCCTCTCCGCGCTCGGTGACGGGGACGAGGGCGAGGTTCAGGAGCCGTCGTGCGCTGACAACCCGTGGGCGCCCGACCTCTCCAACGTGGCGGGCGTCGACGACCTCTACTTCACCGACGCGCAGCTTGCGGCACTCGCGCGGAACGGATTCTTCCAGGCGCTTGGCGCGGGCGGCTACGAGTTCTTTGAGTCGTACGAGTCAAACCGCTACTCCTATCTGGCGAACTACGTCACCGTGGACTCGATGGTCCACACCTATCATCTCTACTTCGCCCACCTGCTCAGGGGCAGCGAGCGCACGTCGCTGAGCGCCGGGCTGCTCGACCTGAGCCGCCGCATGCTCGCCGTGAGCGCGGCGCAGCTCTCCCTGCTCGCGGGGACCGAGTGGGAGCAGGCCGCCGGCACCGTCACGTCCTTCTTCGCCGTGGGCACCGAGCTGCTCGACCCCGTCGCGCCCGAGCTCGCGCAGGTCCCGGAGACGCTGCGACCCGCCGTTGACGCCGAGCTCGGCCTGGTGGGCGCCTGCGCCGGCATCGCCGACTCCCCGCTGTTCGGCGACCAGGAGGACTACTCGCAGTACGCCCCGCGCGGCTACTATGCCGGCGACCCTGCGCTCGAGGCGTACTTCCGCGCGATGATGTGGTACGGGCGGCGCGCCTTCAGACAGTCGGACGAGGGGCTTGACCGCTGCGCCCTGCTCATCACCTTGGGGCTCGCGGCGGGGGACGGCGACTCGTCGGGGGAGCCGTGCGCCGCCGAGTGGGAGGCGCTCTACCAGGTGACCTCGTTCTTCGCGGGCGTCTCCGACGACCTCGGTTACTACGAGTACCTACCGCTGGCGCGCGAGGCCTACGGCGCGGGCGTCACGGTCGCCGACCTACCCGGTGACGTGGGCGGGTGGCGGGCGTTCCACGAGCTCACGGGACAGACGCCGGTGCCGCGGATCAACTCCGTGCCCGTGACGGACGAGGGGCAGGGCGTCGACCACGCCGCTCAGAACAAGGGCTTTCGCTTCATGGGGCAGCGCTTCAGCGTTGACGCGGCGATTTTCCAGCAGCTCGTCTACAACAAGGTGGGCGAACGTCCCGGCGGTGCGCGGCGCATGCTGCCCGACGTGCTGGACGTACCGGCGGCGCTCGGCTCCGCGTGCGCCCACGCCATCCTCGAGGCGCAGGGCGACACCGCCTTCCCCGGCTACGAGGAGAACCTCGCCACGCTGCGAGACGCGATCGACGCGGAGCCGCGGGCGTTCTGGCGCGCGAGCCTGTACGCGCAGTGGCTCCACATGCTGCGACCTCTGCTGGAGGCGAGGGGGCGGGGCTGGCCCGACGTGATGCGCAGCGACGCCTGGGCCCGTCGCGGCCTCCAGACGTTTGCCGGGAGCTATGCCGAGCTCAAGCACGACACGGTGCTGTACGGCAAGCAGGTCATGGCGGAGGCGGGCGGCGCCTTCTTCGAGAACGGCGACGACCGGGGCTACGTGGAGCCCGAGCCGGCGGTGTTCGGTCGCCTCGCGGCGCTCGTCCGGGCGACCTCCGAGGGGCTCTCTTCGTTCGGGCTCCTCGCCGACGCCGACGCGCAGAACCTCTCGATCCTGGAGCAGCTCGCGACCCGGCTGCAGGCCATCGCCAACAAGGAGCTGCGCGACGAGCTGCCGACCGACGACGAGTTTGAGCTTATCCGCGGCTTCGGCGTGCAGCTTGAGCACTTCTGGCAGGTCGTGCACGAGCAGGACGCGAATGGCGAGCCATTCACGACGATCGAGTTCCCCGCCGCGCTCGTCACGGACATCGCGACCGACCCCAACGGCAGCGTGCGGGAGATCGGCACCGGGCAGGTCGCGATGCTCTACGTGATCGTGCCCGTTGGGGGTGCGCTGCGCGTCGCGTCAGGCCCGGTGTACAGCTTCTACCAGTTCGAGCAGCCCATCGGGTCTCGGCTTACCGACGCCGACTGGTGGCAGGCGCTCGGCATCCAGCCGTCGCAGACCGGCGCGTACGACTTCTCCGCCGTGCGCGACGCGAACGCCGGCGTCGTGCCCTGGGTGAGCGACTTCACGCGGAACACGTGGGATGCGTAGCCTCGGGCGGCGGGCCGACGGGTGGCGAACGACGGGCGAGGGGGACGCCGCCACGTGGGGCGTCGACGCGCTGGACGCCGCCGCGCGCGCCGACCGCGCCCGTTCGCTCTCCCGTCGGCATGCCCTCCGGCTGCTCGCGGCGGCGGGGATC
>CACZRK010000423.1 GCA_902783515.1 uncultured Coriobacteriaceae bacterium
AGCGTCGCGACGGGCGTGGGCTGGGCGTCGGCCATGCGGTAGCGCGGTAAGAAGCGGGTCAGGTGGTAGGGGATGTCGGGCGAGAGGCCGGCGAGCCACCCCGCCATCTCGTCCACGTCCTCCGCGGCGTCCGAGAGCCCCGGCACCACGAGCGTCGTGACCTCCAGGTGGCAGACGGGGTCGGCGGCGAGCGCGGCGATGGTCGCGCGGACGCTCGCCTCGTCGCCGCCCAGGCTCGCGTACGCCGCCGCGCCGCGCGCCTTCAGGTCGATGTTCGCGGCGTCGATGAGGCCGGCCAGCCGCGCGATCACCGACGGGCTCGCCATGCCGTTGCTCACCAGGACGTTGCGCAGGCCGCGCGCGTGGGCGAGCCGCGCGCAGTCCCGCACGTACTCCCAGCACGCGAGCGGCTCGTTGTAGGTGTAGGCGATGCCGATCACGCGCGGGTCGCGCGCGCGGAGCCCCTCGGCCATGGCGACGAGGTCCTCGGGGGAGACCTCCCGCCACGCGACGTCATCCGCGCCGGCGGAAGCGATCTCGTGGTTCTGGCAGAAGGGGCAGCTCATCGTGCACCCGTAGCCGCCGACCGACAGCACGAGCGAGCCGGGCTGCCAGCGGGCGATGGGCTTCTTCTCGATGGGGTCCAGGGCGATCGACGTGAGCCTCCCGTAGGCGGTGGCGCGGATCGCGCCGCCCGCGTTGGCGCGCGCGTGGCAGCGCCCGGTCTGCCCGGGCGCCAGCCGGCAGTGGTGCGGGCAGGTGTCGCAGGTCACGCGCGCGGCATTCTCGACGTCATGCCCCTGCGCGCGGGCCCGCCCCTCGCCTTGCCTGTCGTCGCCCATGCCCTTCGCCTCCCGTCGCCAGGGCCGGCGGCGCGGCCCCGTCGCCGACGCCGCCGGCCCGCCCGCGCGCCTACCCCTCCTGGATGCGGTGGCGCGTCACCTCAAAGCGCTGGATCGTGATGCTCTCGTGCGTCTCGATCAGGCCCTTGCGGCAGGCGGCGCGGATCTGCTGCGCGGGCGTCTGCAGGCCGTCGGTCCGGGGCAGCACCGACCCGCGGCGGCCGTCCGGCGTGCTCACGATGATGCCGTAGCGCGTCGGGTCCAGGTCGCGGCGGTCCAGGACGAGCTCGGGCTCGCCGAGGACGTCCACGCAGTAGGTGATCTGCCCCAGCTCGCCGGGCGTGACCGCGGGGAAGCGCGTGTCGTGCGTGCCCGCGCCCACGGCGTTCGCGATGATCTCGTCGGCCAGCGTGCCGCGCGTCGCCTCCAGCGTCCCCATCGACCCGCGCAGCTCGCCGTTGCGGAACAGCGTGACGAAGACGCCGCCGCGCCGCGCGGTGAGCTCCATGGGCAGGCGGTCCGGCACCGGCAGGCGACGACGGTCGCGCACGGCGCCCTCCAGCGCGAGGCGCGCCAGGCGGACGTAGGCGTCCTCCTCGTCGATGAGCGCCGCGCGCCGCTCGCGCTCCTCGTGCTCCAGCGTGTCCCCGAAGTGGCGGTCGGGGCTGTCCCACAGCGGGCGGAACGCGGCGACGGCGTAGCCGATGCCGAACGGGCACTCGTAGCTGAGCAGCTCGGCGTTCACGAGCTTGCCGTCCAGGGCGCCCGCCATGATCTGGAAGCACGGCAGGCCGCACTGCGCGGACGCGCGGACGACGTCCCGGTCGATCCGCAGCAGGCTGCCGAAGTCCCCGGCGGCCAGGGCGGTGTACACCTCGCGGTCAAAGACGCGCGCCTCCGGGGCGAAGCCGTACGGGCCGGCGTGCTTCAGCTTGTGCGACAGATCGCCCGAGGCGATCAGGACGACGGAGCGGTCGATGCGCTCGGACGCGCGCGCGATGCACTGGCCGAAGCGGTAGTGGTCGAGCGCCGACATCCCCGAGGGGCTGACGCGCACGATCGGCACGTGCACGCCCGCCGCCTGGATGAAGGAGAGCGGCACCATGGTCCCGTGGTCGAGCGCGGGGTCCTTGGCGCCGATCGTGCCGGCGGGGATGCTCGCCTTGATGGCCTCGTTCGTGATGGCGCGGACGAGCGGCTGGTCGTAGGCGGCCGTCACGACGTCGTCGGGGTCGCCGTAGGCGGAGAAGTCACCGCTGCCGGCCTTGCCCGGCGCGATGTGAAAGTAGTCATAGTACGAGGTCGCGTGCGGCGAGACGATCACGAGCGCCTCGGGCTCGATCCGCGCGATGCGGCGGCCGATCTCCCGGTACGCCTCCAGCGTGCTCGAGATGGCGCTCTCCTGCCCCCTCCCCACGCCGCTGATCGCCAGCGGTGGGTGCGGCACGGCAAACGCTGCTGCGATTGGCATGGTGATGCGATCCCCTTAGCTCTTGGTGTGAAACAGGTGTGTTTGAGCGTGGAAAGGTGCACGAGTCCCCCGTTGTGTTCATCGTGCGAACTGACGGCGGACGAAACGTGTGGGCCTGCCTATGAAGTTGTCGGTTGGAGTTGGTGGTGCAAACTCGTCAGTAATATAGCCTGTTGGGGGGTGGTCGATATGTGGGGGGAGGGCTTGTGACGAAAGGTCAACAAAGTTCGTCGGCGGACGGCGCGGCGGCGATCCCTGGCGTGCCCGCCGCCCCGTCTGTGCCCCCGCGCGAGCCCTCGACCGGGCCCGTCGGCGGCGGGCGGCCACGGCGCCGCAGGCGCATGTCGGCGACCGAGGTGGCGACCTACGGCGTGCTCGCCGCGCTGGCGCTCGTGCTCGGCTACCTGGAGGCGCTGCTGCCCCTGCCGATACCCGTGCCCGGCGTCAAGCTCGGCCTGGCGAACATCGTCGTGCTGTACGCCCTCGCGGTGATGGGCCTCGTGCCGGGGCTCGTCATCATGCTCGTGAAGGTGCTCGCCTCGGCCCTGCTCTTCGGCAGCCCGACGATGCTCGCCTACAGCCTCGCCGGCGCGGCGCTGAGCTTCGCCGCCATGGCGCTGGCGATCCGGGCGCGGGGGCTGTCGCTCGTGGGCGTCTCGGTCGTCGGCGGCGTCTGCCACATGCTGGGGCAGCTCATCGTCGTCGGCCTCGTGCTCACGTGGCCCATCGCCGCGCTCTACCTGCCGGTGCTTGTGCTCGCGGGCGTCGCCTCCGGCGTGGTCGTCGGCCTGCTGTGCCGACTCGTCATACATGCGACCCGCAGCTCGTCGGTGCTGCGCGCTCAGCGCAAGCGCATCGTCCTGCAGGCGAAGAAAGGATCCAGATGACTCGTTTCCGTCATGGCGGCCCCGCCGTCAGCCACGCCGGCCCTGACGCCGGCCCCTCCCGTCGCGCCGGCCGTCCCGGCCTCACGCGCCGCGAGCTGTGCGCGGGCGCGCTGGCGC
>CACZRK010000424.1 GCA_902783515.1 uncultured Coriobacteriaceae bacterium
CCGACGGCGAGGGCTGCTACGTGGGCGCGGTGCTCGAGCACATCGAGGAGTGCGGCATCCACTCCGGCGACTCGGCCTGCTGCACGCCGCCGTTCACGCTGTCCGACAAGATCGTCGCCCGCGTGCGCGAGATCACGCGCGAGCTCGCGCTGTCGTGCCATGTCGTCGGCCTGCTGAACGTGCAGTACGCGGTGAAGGACGAGCAGGTCTACGTCATCGAGCTGAACCCGCGCGCGAGCCGCACGGTGCCGTTCTCGTCCAAGGCGACGGGCGTGCCGCTCGCGCAGTACGCCGCGCGCATCATGAGCGGCGAGCGCATCAGCGACCTCGGCCTGCCGGCCGAGGACCGCGAGCTCGGCTACTACGCGGTGAAGGAGGCCGTTATGCCCTTCGGCCGCTTCCCGGGCGCCGACGTCGTGCTCGGGCCGGAGATGAAGTCCACCGGCGAGGTCATGGGCATCGCCGAGTCCTTCCCGGCGGCGTACGCCAAGACGCAGCAGGCGATCGACTACTCTCTGCCCACGTCCGGGACCGCCTTCATCTCGGTCTGCGACCGCGACAAGCGCAACATCGCGCCGATCGCACGCGACCTGGTGAACCTGGGCTTCAAGATCGTGGCGACGTCGGGCACCGCCAAGACGCTGCACGCGGCGGGCGTGCCGTGCACGGTGGCGCGCCGCATGAGCGAGATGCACCCCAACATCGGCGACGAGATCGCCGCGGGCCGCATCGACCTCATGATCAACACGCCGCACGGGCAGGAGACCCGCGGCGACGGCTTCAGGCTGCGCAGCGAGGCCGTACGCCACGGACTGTGCTACATGACCACCATGTCGGCGGCGCAGGCGCTCGTCTCGGCCATCGCCACGGTCCAGAAGGGCAAGCTTGACGTGTACGCGCTGCAGGACCTGCCCGCGATCCAGGCGAAGGCGCAGGCGCGGTAGGGCGTCAGGCGTCCGTCATCGATACGACCACCAGAGAGAGGGGAGTGCCCGTCGTGCCAACTCCGTCACAGGCGCGCGTTCTGCCCGTCACGCTGCTTTCGTGCGAGCCGATCGCCCCGGGATTCATGGTGCACACCATGGCGTGCGAGGACCTCGCGCGCACGATCAGGCCCGGACAGTTCTTCAACATCGCGGTGCCCGGCGACAGCACCCAGCTGCTGCGCGTGCCGTTCTCCTACGTGAGCGCCGACCCGTCCGCCGGCACGGTGACCTTCGCGTACCGCATCGTCGGCGACGCGACCCGCCGCCTCGCGAGCCTGCCCGCCGGCACGCGCACGGACCTGCTCGGCCCCGCCGGCAACGGCTGGCGGGTTGACGGCACCGAGCGTGCCGCGCTGCTCGTCGGCGGCGGCTCGGGCATGGCGCCGATCGTCGCGCTCGCCGGGCTGCTGCGCTCCCACGGCACCGAGGTGGACGTCATCGAGGGCGCGCAGACGTCGCGCGCGCTCGTGTTTGAGCGCGAGCTGCTCGGCTGCGGCGTGCGCTCCTTCAACGCCGCCACCGACGACGGCTCCCGCGGCCACCATGGGTTCCCGACCGACGTCATGGCCGACATGCTGGCGCGCGACGCCTACGACCACGTGTACACGTGCGGGCCGCGCCCGATGATGGCGGGCATCGCCAGGCTTGCGGCGCAGGCCGACCTGCCGTGCCAGTGCTCGATGGAGAGCGGCATGGGCTGCGGCTTCGGCGCATGCGCGACCTGCGCCATAGACACGGTGAGCGGCAAGCAGTCCGTGTGCATGAACGGTCCGGTCTTTGACGCGAGGGAGGTCGTCTGGTGAGCAGCGTGAGCATGGCCGTCAATCTCGGCGGCATCCCGATGAAGAACCCCGTGAACACGGCCGCCGGCACGTTCGCCGCCGGCTGGCAGTTTGAGAACCTGATGGACGTGGGGGCGCTTGGCGCCATCACGACGAAGGGCGCCGCGGCGGAGCCGTGGGCGGGCAACCCGCAGCCCCGCCTCCACGAGGTCACGTCCGGCATGATGAACTCGGTCGGCCTCATGAACCCCGGCGTCCGCGGCCTCGTGCGCGAGTCGGGCGACTACCTGCGCGACCTCGCGACGCGCACCTCGGTCATCTGCCAGGTCGCCGGACACTCGGTCCAGGAGTACGTCCAGGCCGTCGAGCTGTTTGAGGAGCTCGCGCCGTGGGCGGCGGGCCTGGAGATCAACATCTCCTGCCCGAACATCGCCAAGGGCGGCGCCGCCATGGGGTCCACCCCCGAGGGCGCGGCCGAGGTCATCCGCGCGTGCCGTGCGGTCACGAAGCGCCCGCTGCTTGTGAAGATGGCCCCGACGCGCGTCGCCGAGATCGCGGTCGCGCTGGAGGACGCGGGCGCCGACGCGCTCACGGTGATCAACTCCATCCCCGCGATGGCCATCAACGTCCACACGCGCCGCTCCTACCTCTCGCGGCCGACGGGCGGCCTGTCCGGCCCCTGCCTGCACCCCATCGCCGTCCGCATGGCCTGGGAGGCGGCGCAGGCCGTCTCCATCCCGATCTGCGGCGTCGGCGGCATCATGACCGGCGAGGACGCGGCGGAGTTCATCCTCGCCGGCTGCACCGCGGTCTCCGTCGGCATGGCGAACCTCGTGGAGCCGGGCAGCGCGCTGCGCATCGAGCGCGAGCTTGAGCTGTGGGCGCGCGAGCAGGGCGTCTCCGACATCAACGAGCTGATCGGGGCGTTCGAATGCTAGGGGAGGACGCGGCGTCGCACGTCATCGTCGCCATGGACTGCGCGCCGGAGCGCGCCCTGAAGCTCGCCGACCTCATGAGCGGCACGCTCGCGTGGGCGAAGGTCGGGATGGAGCTGTTCTACGCGGCGGGCGCCGACGTCGTGCGCGCGCTGAAGGGGCGCGGGCTGTCCGTCTTCCTTGACCTGAAGCTGCACGACATCCCTAACACCGTGCGCAGCGCCTCGCGCGTCCTCGCGTCGCTGGGCGTCGACATGCTCACGATCCACGCCGGCGGCGGCCCCGCCATGGTGGCCGCGGCGCGCGCCGGCCTTGACGAGGGCGCCGCGCAGGCAGGCCTCGCGGCCCCGAGGCTGCTGGCGGTGACGGTGCTCACGAGCATGGACG
>CACZRK010000425.1 GCA_902783515.1 uncultured Coriobacteriaceae bacterium
TGCCGTCAAAGGGCTTCTCGTGCTCAAGGCACACGAGGCCGTGGTGGCTGGCGAGCAGCTTCATGAACTCCATCGTGAGCAGGTTGTGATCGATGGCGGCGTTGGCCTCCTCGAACACGGGCGCGAGCTCGTGCTGGGCGGGGGCGACCTCGTTGTGCTTCGTCTTCGCCGGGATGGCGAGCTCCCACAGCGCCGTGTCAAGCTCCTTCATGAACTCGTTCACGGTCGGGCGGATCGCGCCGAAGTAGTGCTCCTGGAGCTGCTGGCCCTTGGCGGGGGAGGCGCCGAACAGGGTGCGGCCGGTCAGGATCAGGTCGGGGCGCTTGGCGAAGTCCTCCTCCTTGATGAGGAAGTACTCCTGCTCGGCGCCGACGGTGGTCTTCACGACCGGGACGTCGCGGCCAAACAGGTGCAGGACGCGCTTCGCCTGCTTGGACAGCGCCGCCATGGAGCGCAGCAGCGGCGTCTTCTTGTCCAGCGACTCGCCCGTGTAGCTGATGAAGGCGGTCGGGATGCAGAGGACCTCGTCCTTGATGAACGCCGGGCTCGTCGGGTCCCAGGCGGTGTAGCCGCGCGCCTCGAAGGTGGAGCGCAGGCCGCCCGACGGGAAGCTGGACGCGTCGGGCTCGCCCTGGACGAGCTCCTTGCCGGAGAACGTCATGATGGCGCGGCCGGCGCCGTCGGGGTTCAGGAACGAGTCGTGCTTCTCGCTCGTGATGCCGGTCAGCGGCTGGAACCAGTGGGTGTAGTGCGTCGCGCCGTTCGCGATCGCCCACTCCTTCATGGCGTGGGCGACGACGTTGGCGTCCTCCAGCTTGAGGGGCGCGCCGTTGTGCAGCGTCTCGAGCATCGCCTTGTAGGTCGGCTTCGGGAGCTTGTCGCGCATCACCTGCTCGCTGAACACCTTGCAGCCGTAGTACTCGCTTGGATTCTGTGCCATGTGCCTACCTGCTTCCTTTCGGGACGTCGCCCTGATCGGGTGGCGGGGCTCGTCGGCATGCGGCGCGTGCGCCGCGCCGCGACCGGGCCGCCCGCCGGGCGCTCTCGAAGCGCCTGGTGGTGTAGAACGAACACAAGGGTAGGGTGCCATTGTTACGCTGGCTTTTCCGCCCTGTCACGCGTCGGAGTACCTTCTGTTGCGCCTTGGCGCCGCCACGAAACACGCGCGACGCGGGTGGCGCCGGCCGCGGGAGGGACTCCGCAAGAACGTTCGCGTCCACGATAGCGCGTCGTGTGGCGACTCTTGGGGGTCATCGGCGGACGCGCGGCGCAATCCAGGCCGTTGACGCATAATGGGGACACGACACGGGCCCGCGCATGCGGGCCATGGCCTTGGAGGGAGCGCGCATGGCGACGACAGAGGACCAGACCGCGTTGACGGACGGACGCGCGCAGCCGGGCGCCCCGGTGGACCAGACGACCCCGCGTCGGGTGATCGCCGTTATCGACGGCAACTCCCTGCTGCACCGCGCCTTCCACGCGATCCCCCCGACGATGACGGCGCCCGACGGGCGTCCCACCAACGCGCTGTTCGGCTTCGTGTCCATGTTCCTGAAGCTCGTGGACACGTTTCACCCCTACGGCGTCGTGTGCGCCTTTGACAAGGGCAAGCCGCGCCGCCGCATGGAGCTGCTGCCGCAGTACAAGGCGCAGCGCCCGCCGACCGACCCCACGCTCGCCCAGCAGTTCCCGATGATCCACGACCTCATGCGGGCGATGGGCGTGCCCGTCATGGAGGCCGAGGGCTGGGAGGGCGACGACATCCTGGGCACCCTCGGCCGGCAGGGCGAGGCGCTGGGCTGCGACATGCTGCTTGTGAGCGGCGACCGCGACGTCTACCAGCTCGCCACCGAGCACGTGCGCGTCGTGAACACGAAGAAGGGCCTCTCCGACGTCGTCGTCTTTGACCCGGCGGGCGTGGCCGAGCTCTACGACGGCATCGTGCCGGCGCGCGTGCCGGACTTCTACGGCCTGAAGGGCGACACTTCGGACAACATCCCTGGCGTGCCGGGCATCGGCCCCAAGAAGGCGTCCGCGCTCATCGTGCAGTACGGCTCCCTTGACGAGGTGCTGGCCCACGCCGACGAGATCAAGGGCAAGATGGGCGAGAGCATCCGGGCCCATCGCGAGGACGCCCTGGTGTCGCGCAGGATCGCGACGATCGAGACGACCGCCCCCGTGCAGCTGGACGTCGCAGCGGCCGCGTGGCCCGGCTTTGACGCCGACGTGCTGCGCGCTGCCTTTGACGAGCTCGGGTTCACGCGCCTCGCCGAGCGCGTGCTCGCCGCCCGCGACGGGGGCGACGCCGCGGGCGCGACGGGCGCATCGGGCGGCGCGGCAGCACCCGTCGAGGCGACGCCCGCCCTACCCGACGACGTGGTGGAGGGCGAGCAGGCGATGGCTGCGCTCGTCGAGGCGGTCGATGCGGGCGCGTGGCTGGGCGTCGTCGTGGACGAGGGCGCTGCGGGCGGCACCCAGGAGACGCTCTTCGGCACGGACGAGGCGCTCTACGTCGCGATCGGCAGCGGCTGGGTCGTCGACGATGTCGGCGCGGGCGTCGGTGACGACGGCCGGCAGACCCCGCGTCCCTCGCGCGGCCACCGCGCCGACGAGCCGGCGCGCGTGCTGCGCTTCACGGGCGATGACGTGGACCGGGCCCTGGCGCTGGCGTACACGCGCGGCCGCGTGGTGACCTGCGCCGCCAAGGAGGACCTGCACCGCCTGGTGCCCGTTGACTCGGCCCTCCCGGCGCGCGTGTGCCTGCGGGACGTGGTTCCCGCGCGCGTCTTTGACGTGGACGTTGCGGCCTACCTGCTGGACTCCAACCGCTCGGACTACGCGCCCGCGGCGATCCTCGCGAGCCACCTGCCCTTCGCCGTGCCGTCGCTGCCCGAGCCGCCTAAGGCGCGCCGCGGCGCGAAGGCGAAGGCGGGCGAGGCGCAGGCGCAGGGCGAAGTCGCCTACGAGGAGCTGCGCGAGCGCAGCCTCGTCGCGACCGCGGCGGCCCTGCCGGCGCTGCGCGAGGTGCTGCGCGGCCGCATGGAGGACGACGGCGCCGCGCGGTGCTTTGACGAGATCGAGATGCCGCTCGTGCCGGCGCTCGTGGAGCTGGAGCGTGCCGGCATGACGGTGAGCCGCGAGCGCCTCGGCGAGCTCTCCGGCGAGCTGGAGGGGCGCATCAGCGACCTCGAGGCGCGCATCTACGAGGAGGCGGGGGAGGAGTTCAACATCGACTCCCCGGTGCAGCTCTCGCACGTGCTCTTTGACGAGGACAAGAAGGTGCGCATCCCGGTGCGCAAGGGCATGAAGCGGACGAAGACCGGCTTTATCTCCACCAACGCGAAGATGCTCGCCGACCTCGCGCTGGAGTACCCGATCGTGCAGGACGTCCTCACGTATCGGGAGTACGCCAAGATCAAGGCGACGTACCTGGACGCGCTGCCGCGCGAGGCCGACAAGTACGACGACCGGCGCGTCCACACGACGTACAACCAGACCATCACGGCGACCGGTCGGCTCTCGTCGTCCGACCCGAACCTGCAGAACATCCCGATCCGTACCGAGCTCGGCCGCATGGTGCGCACGGCGTTCGTCCCCTCGGGTGACGACGCGTGCATCCTCGGGTGCGACTACTCGCAGATCGAGCTGCGCCTGCTGGCGCACCTCTCCGGCGACGAGGGTCTGATCGCGGCGTTCACGCAGGGCGAGGACTTCCACCGTGAGACGGCGGCCATGGTCTTCGGCGTCGATCCCGCCGACGTCACGCCGCAGATGCGCAGCCGCGCCAAGGCCGTCAACTTCGGCATCGTCTACGGCCAGCAGGCCTACGGGCTCTCCACGTCGCTGGGCATCCCGTTCGGCGAGGCACAGGAGATGATCGACCAGTACTTCCGCCAGTTCCCGCAGGTGCGCGCGTACCTGGACGGGCTGGTGGACTTCGCGCACGCCCATGGCTACGTGGAGACGATGTTCGGGCGTCGCCGCCACGTGCCCGACGTGTTCTCGCGCAACCCCACGCTGCGCGCGTTCGGCGAGCGCACGGCCATGAATCACCCGATGCAGGGGACGGCCGCCGACATCATCAAGATCGCGATGGCGCGCGTGCAGCGTCGCCTGGACGCCGAGGGCTTCCGCGCGCGCATGATCGTCCAGGTCCACGACGAGCTTGACTTTGACTGCCCGCGCGACGAGGCGAAGGCGCTCGGCGAGATGGTGCGCGAGGAGATGAGCGGGGTCGTGAGCCTGCGCGTGCCGCTCGTCGTTTCCTGCGAGGTCGGCGACACCTGGGCAGATGCCCACTAGCGCCGCCGCGCGCCGAGGCCACGGGGCCGTCGTGGGGCGCTCGACGCTGACGGTCGGCCCCTACGAGGTCGCGCTCACGCGCAAGAACATTCGGCGCGCGTACCTGCGCGTGGGACCGGACGGCGGGGTGTGCGTGAGCGCGCCGGCGCGCATGCCCGTCGGCGAGGTCGCCCGCTTCGTGGAGGGGCACGTCGCCTGGATCGAGGAGCGCCGCCGGCGCATCGCCCAGGCGCGCGCCGTGCACGCGGTTCCGGGCGCTGGCGCGGGAGGCGCGGTGACCCCGGGTACCAGGGGCGGCGCGGTCGGTGGCATGGGGGAGCCGGCGGCGCCGTACGACCCGCACGTGCTCCCCGACGGGCGCGTGCTGCTGTGGGGCGAGCCGGTCGAGGCGACGCGGGTCCTGGCGCTCGCCCGCGCCGTCACCGGCGGGCCGGTGGGTCGTCCCGTGACGCATGCGTCGGCTGTGACGCGCACCGCGCTCGATCGCGCGATGCGGTCGGTCCTGCTGGGTGCCGCGACGCCGCTCGTGCGCACCTGGGAGCCGCGCCTGGGCGTCGCCGTCGCCACTCTGCGCATCCATGACACGCGGTCGCGCTGGGGATCGTGCAACGTCCGCACGCACGCGGTGAACCTCTCGCTGGCGCTGCTGCACCACCCGCGTCGCTACCTGGAGCTCGTCGTCGTGCATGAGCTCACGCATCTGCTGGAGCCGACGCACAACGCGCGCTTCCATGCGCTCATGGCATCCGAACTGCCGAACTACCGCGCTCTGCAGACGGAGCTGAACGCGCGGGGGAGGGGGATGTGGTAGGCGACCAGCCGCGAGGCGAGGTCGTGGTGGGGTGCGCGCGCCGCGTCGCGACGCGGGGTCTGGCATGCGAGGATGGGGCGCACTCAGAAGGGGCGCGCGCATAGAAGGGCGCCCGGGATGCGCAAAAAACCGACCCGTGAGGTCGCCGCGCGAGGAAAGGGCGCGCGTGACCGCACGGGTCGGTTTTTCGTGCGGGCCCGGAGGCCCCAGGCCCATAATACGAAGTGCGGGTGCGGTATCACCGCAGGCCGGACTACCTCCGTAATGTGAGAGTCTCCCGAACTCAGGAAGTCACGAGCCGGAAA
>CACZRK010000426.1 GCA_902783515.1 uncultured Coriobacteriaceae bacterium
CGCGTCGCCGGCACGGGCGTGGACGAGGCGACCGGCCTGCCGGTGGTGACGCTGGAGGGGTGCGCGCTGCGGCTTGTCGGCAACGACGTCGCCGCCCACCTCGCAGGAGCCCGCGAGGTGGGCCTGCTGGCGGTCACCCTCGGCATCGGCGTGGAGCGCGAGCTGCGCGCGCTCTCCCACACCGACCAGCTCGGCGAGCTCGTCATGGACGCCGCCGGCACGACGGCCGTCGAGCGCGCCGCCGACGCGGCGGAGGCCGACCTCGTCGCCTACGCCGCGTCCCGCGGGCTCTACACCAACTTCCGCTACAGCCCCGGCTACGGCGACCTGCCGCTGGACTGCCAGCCCACGCTGCTCGCCGCGCTGGACGCCCAGCGCCGCCTGGGCCTCACGCTCACGCGGACCGACCTGCTCGTCCCCACCAAGAGCGTCACCGCGCTGGTGGGCATGTTCGAGACGCGCCAGCCCAGCACGCACCGCGGGTGCGGCTCGTGCGCCTGCCGCGAGTTCTGCACCGTCCGTCGCACCGGAAGGACCTGCCATGCCTAGCGTCACCCGCCCCGCGCAAGCCACCCGTCCCGCCCCGCTCACGGTCACCCACAACGGCCGCGAGCTGCGCGTCGCCGACCAGCACCTCCTGGACGCCCTGAACGGCACGGCGTTCCTGCTGCTTGACGGCGCCATGGGCACGCAGCTGCAGGAGCGCGGCCTTGACGCCGGGAGCCTGCCAGAGCTGCTGTGCCTGACCGACCCCGCCGCGGTGACCGACGTCCATCGCGGCTACGTGGAGGCCGGCAGCGAGGTCGTCACCGCCAACACCTTCGGGGCGAACGCGCTCAAGCTCGGCGACGCCGCGACCGTCGAGGAGGTCTTCGCCGCCGCCATCGCCTGCGCGCGGGCGTCCGGGGCGCGCTACGTGGCCGCGGACCTGGGGCCGACCGGCTCGCTGCTGCAGCCGATGGGCACGCTGTCGTTTGACGAGGCCTACGAGCTGTTCGCGCGGCAGGCGCGCGCCGCCGAGGCGGCGGGCGCCGACCTGTTCGTCATAGAGACTATGGCCGATCTGGCCGAGGCGAAGGCGGCGTTGCTCGCCGTGCGCGAGACCACGGCGCTGCCCGCGCTCGTGACGATGACCTTTGACGCGGACGGGCGCACGTTCCTCGGGACGACCCCCGAGGTCGCCGCCGTCACGCTCTCGTCGCTGCACGCCGACGCCGTGGGCATCAACTGCTCGCTGGGGCCCGACGAGGTGGCGCCGCTCGTCGCGCGCATGCTGCCGTGGGCGACCTGCCCGGTCATGGTGCAGGCGAACGCGGGCCTGCCCCTCATGGACGGCGATCGCACGTACTACTCGGTGAGCCCGGAGGCGTACTGCGCGGCGGTCGATGGGATGCTGGACGCCGGCGTCACGATCGTCGGCGGCTGCTGCGGCACCTCGCCGGCCTACATCCGCGGCGAGCGCGCGCTGCTGGAGGGCAGGGCGCCCGCGCCGCGCGCGCTGCGCGACGACTTCTGCGTCACGAGCGCCCAGCGGCTCGTCGCGCTCGCGCCCGGCCAGGTGGCCGTGGTGGGCGAGCGCATCAACCCCACCGGCAAGCGCCGCATGAAGGAGGCGCTGCGCTCCGGCAACTTGGACTACGTCATGGGCGAGGCGATCTCCCAGACGGCGGCCGGGGCGCAGATCCTGGACGTGAACGCGGGCCTGCCGGAGATCGACGAGCGCGCGGCCCTCGTGCGGATCATGGGCGAGCTGCAGGGCGTCACCACGCTGCCGCTGCAGGTGGACTCCGCCGACCCCGCCTGCATCGAGGCGGCGGTGCGCGCCTACCCCGGCAAGCTGATCGTGAACTCCACGAACGGCAAGCGCGAGGTGCTGGACGCGGTGCTGCCGATCGTGAGCCGCTACGGCTGCGCCGTCGTCGGGCTGGCGCTCGACGAGGACGGCATCCCGCAGACCGCGCGGGGGCGCCTAGAGGTCGCGCGCAAGATCGTCGCGGCCGCCGAGGCCCACGGCATCCCGCGCCGCGACGTCATCATCGACTGCCTCACGATGGCGGCCTCCACCGACCAGCGCGCGCCGCGCGAGATCCTGGAGGGCATCCGCCTCGTGAAGCGCGAGCTGCCCGGCGTGCGCTGCACCCTGGGCGTCTCCAACATCAGCTTCGGGCTGCCGTGCCGCGAGGTCGTGAACGCCACGTTCCTGTCGGCGGCGTTCGCCGCCGGCCTTGACCTGGCGATCATCAACCCGCTCGCGCAGGCGTACAAGGACGTCGTCGCCGCGTGGCGCGTGCTCTCCGGCGAGGACGAGAGCGCCCGCGCGTACGTGGAGGGGTACGCCGGCCGCACGGGCGC
>CACZRK010000427.1 GCA_902783515.1 uncultured Coriobacteriaceae bacterium
ATGCTCTGCGTCGGCTCAAAGCGCTCGACCAGGTTGCCGTCGCGGTCGACCAGGAACTTCGTGAAGTTCCACTTGACGTAGGCCTTGTCGCCGAACTCCTTGTCGACCGACCTGCGCACGACGCCCATCGCGAGTGCCTTCGGGCCCTTGCCGAAGCCGCGGAACGGCCGCTCGGTCGCCATGGCCGCGAACAGCGGCAGCGCGTCGTCGCCGTTGACGTCGACCTTCTTGAACTGCGGGAACTCGGTGCCGTACCTGAGGGTGCAGAACTGGTGAATCTCCTCGTCCGTGCCGGGCGCCTGCTCGCGGAACTGGTTGCAGGGGAAGTCCAGGATCTCAAAGCCGCGGTCGCGGTACGCGGCGTAGATGGCCTCCAGGTCCTCGTATTGGGGGGTGAACCCGCAGCCGGTGGCGGTGTTGACGATAAGCAGGACCTTGCCAGCGTAGTCGCCGAGCGAGACCTCGGTGCCGTCGGGCTTGGTGGCGGTGTATCCGTACACGTTCATGGGCGTCTCCTTCGCGGTTTTGCGTCTGGCGCTACGCAATTCTGTCGATAAACAATTGTAAACAATTAGATTGTACGCAATCGAAAAGACCTTGGGTCGGATACGCATAGACGTGGTGCGATGCGTCCACAAATCTCCACAGACGGTCGCCGTGCGCGTGGCCGCGAAGCTGAACGTCATCGGCGCAGGCAAGGGCGGTGCGCGATGTCACGGCTGAGAAATCTAGTCTCCGCGCGCGCACCCCGGCCATGTCGTCGGCGCGCGTACGAGAAAAGTCATAGGTAGCCGATGGTAACTTTCGTGTTTACCATTACTAACTTGGAATTGAGGGCGCCGGCCAGCGGTTCGTCGACGTCCCCCTGCGGGCGTGCGCCCCGCGCGCGTCGCGGCCGGCAGAAACAAGGAAGGGAAGGCCATGGTTGGAAGAGATGAGACGAACGCGCCGAGACCGGGGGAGGGTGGAGGCCGCGAAGACGCCGGCTCGACCGCCGCGAAGGCGGTGACGAGCGGGTCGGCCGGCGGCGGCCGCGGCGGGCGCGGCCATGCGAAGCTCGGCGTGAAGATCGCGCTGGACATCGTCATGATGCTGGCGCTCGTGCTCCTGTACAAGGCGAAGGTCCTCACCCTCACGTATCACGAGGTCATGGGCCTGGCGATCCTCGGGTTGTTCCTGATCCACTGTCTGGTCAACCGCTCGTGGATCGTCAGCGTGGGCAAGCGGCTGTTCAGCCCGCAGACGCCCACGCGGACCAAGGTCAGCTACTGGCTGGCGATCGCGCTGGCCGTGGTTTTCATCCTCATCGTCCTGAGCGGCGTCTTCATCTCAAAGATCCTGTTCAAGGGCATCAGCGGCGGCGGGCACTCGGGCTCGGCGGTGTGGCGCAACATGCACCTGTTCTGCTCCGCGCTCTCGATCATCCTGGTCGGCATGCACGTGGGCCTGTACTGGGACAAGATCGCGGGCTTCTTCCGCAAACACTTCGGCAAGCTGCAGGGCGCGGGACTCGTCGCGGGCCGCGTCGTGCTCGCGATCGTGCTCGCGTTCGGCGTCTACAGCGTCCCGACGACCAGCTTCGCGCAGTGGCTGGCGTGCCCCGTCATCCCGATCCAGCACCCCGGTCACGGGGACAAGGGCTCGCAGCAGTCGGGCGAGCAGTCCGGCGAGGCGGGCGGCGAGCAGTCCGGGGAGGTAGGCGACGCGCAGTCCGGCGAGCAGACTGGGCACGGCGGCCATGGCGGCGAGACGGACGGGGCCGACGGGTCGGCGCGCTCCGATCGCCATGCGGCCGCGTCCTCCTCGACGGCCGACGTCTCGCAGACGTCCGACGCGACCGGCGACGCGAGTGCGGACGGCGACGCGGCTGGTGGGCGCCACGGTCACGGCGCGGCGGCCAGCGACGCGAGCGCTTCCGGCGACGCGGCTGCGGCGCAGGAGGGATCGGCGCGGCATGCGGACTCGGCTGCCGCTGACGGGGCGGACGCCGCCGCACACACGCACGGCCATGGCGACGGCAGCGCGGAGGCTGACGCCGGCACCGACACCGACGGCGAGGTACACGGGTCCGCGTCCTCCTCGACGGCTGACGGGTCGCAGGCAGCCGACGCCGCGGCGGCGTCCGAGAACGGCGGTCACGGTGGCCACGGTGGTCACGGCACGAACGTCACACTCGGCGGCGTCCTGCTGACGATCGCCCAGTTCACGTCGCTCATCGCGCTGTTCGCGGCGATCACGCGCTGGATCGACCTCGTGATCAAGCGTCGCGGGCACAAGGCGTAGGCGGCCACCGAGAGGCGGGCGCGGCGGTGATCGTCGGGCGGCGCGGGTGACGCCCGTCGGATGACATGGCGCAGGCAAGCGGTGCCGGCGCGCATGACGCCCGTGACGTGCGCATGCGGGCCGGCACCGTGTCGTTTTGGGTACGGGAGGGCAGGGGAGGCGCGGAAGGCGTGCACGTCCGCCGCGCCCGCGCGCCCGTCCGGCGCCCGCCGCCATCCAACCCACACCCATCGGCAACCATCTGCGACCATGTGCGACACCATCCCTCGCGCCGCGCGTTCCTCCTCACGCGTTCTAGGTGATTTCATCATGAGAAAGCGCAGGTGAAATGCACCGTTGTGCCTCACCGCCTCCAAGATGCCCCGCTTCGCGTGACCACGGCGCGGCCGTGGTCGGCAACACTGGTGGCCGTACGGCAGCGGACCGCGCGCCGTCTCGCGACGTGCCGCGCGACCAGTCGCCAGCGACCGGTTGCCACGTCGTCGCGCGCCAGCAGCGCGGGCGCACGCGGACGCACGCGCCATGTGCCATTCGCGCCCGTGCACGAAGGCAAGGGGACACAAGGAGGATTCTCATGAGCATCAAGCGCATCGACGTCACGCATGACGTCGCCCAGCACACCGTCAGCCGCCGGCAGTTCGCCGCCGCGGGCGTTGCCGCCGTCGCGGCAGGCGCCGCCG
>CACZRK010000428.1 GCA_902783515.1 uncultured Coriobacteriaceae bacterium
CGGGAGCGCCGTCGTGCTCACGCGCGCGGCGGACGCGCCCCTGCGGACGATCGCGGGCCGCGAGCCCCTCCGGCAGCTCGCCACGACGAACCCCGGCGCCGCCCTGGTCCCCACGCCAACGTTCTACCTTGCCGTCTTCCTCATGGCGCTGGCCTACAGCTATGCGAACGCGACCGTCGGCATCCCGCACAACGGCGCGCCCCGCCTGCTGGCGACGCTCGCGCTCGTCGCGCTGCTCGGCGTCGCCCTCCTGCGCGCCGACCGGCCGGAGGACCGGTTGTTCTCCGCCGTCGTCGTCCTCGTGATGCTCGGCCTGCTCGCCGTGCCGCTCGTCACCGCCGCCGGCGGCGCGTTCGCCGTTCACACGCTGTTCTTCTTCGGCTCCACCACGTTCAACGTGCTGCTCTGGCTGCTGATCTACGGGCTGGGGCGGCGCAACGCCACGGCGATGGCCCCGCTGCTCGGCGTGATCGGCGCCGTGGACCTGCTGGGCGGGCTCTGCGGGTCTGGCGTCGGCGCAGTCGCCTCGGCGGCGGCGGCGCGCGACGCATGGTGGATGCAGGCCGTGACGCTGGGCGTCGCCGCGGCGTTCTTCGCGGCGGTCTGGCTCTTCCTCCGCTCGTTCAGCTTCTCGCGGGCCATCCAGGGCATCGCGCGGGTGGAGATGGATCGCCCCGGGACCGGCGCACCCGCCTCAGACGCAGGCGCCGCGACCCTCGCCGACGTCTGCGCGCGCATCGCGCGCGAGGCCGAGCTCACCCCTCGCGAGACTGAGGTCTTTCTGTTGCTCGCCCGCGGGCGCAACGCGGGGTTCATAATGAGCGAGCTGCACATCAAGCGCAACACGGTGAAGGCGCACACCGCGCACGTCTACGCGAAGATCGGCGTCCACTCCCAGCAGGAGCTGCTCACGCTCGTGCAGGGCGACGCCCCGGTCGTCGCGACGGGCGTCGCCGGACGCGCGTCCTAGCGCCCTCGCCCCCGGCCCGAGAGGAGTCACGCGTCATGCCTTCCGTCCGCGACCTGCTCAGAGTCGCCCGCGCCGGCGCCGGATCCTCGGGCGCGCAGTCGGGCGCGCGCTTCCGCGAGATCCTCTCCATCGTCCGCCGCCACGGCCTCATCACCGGCGGCCTCACCCCGCAGCGGGCCGTCGCCGTGCTGCAGGACCTCGGGCCCACGTTCGTGAAGCTCGGCCAGATCGTCTCCACGCACCCGGACGTCCTGCCTCCCGCGTACTGCGAGGCGCTCGGCGCCATGCGCGCCAACGTGACGCCGATGGACTTCCCGACGGTGCGCGCGCAGGTGGAGCGCGAGCTCGGCCGACCGCTGGTGGAGGCCTTCTCGACGTTCGAGGAGACCCCGCGCGGCGCGGCGTCGATCGCCCAGGTCCACCGCGCGACGCTGCCGGACGGCGCCGAGGTCGCGGTGAAGGTCCTGCGGCCCGGGATCGTCCAGACGGTCATGGGCGACCTCGCGATCCTGGAGCGGCTCGTGGAGCTGTACAGCCTCGTGGACCGCACCGCCTCGGGCGTCTCGTTCTCCGAGCTCGTGGACGAGATGGTGGAGACGTCGACCCGCGAGCTCGACCTGCTCAACGAGGCCGACAACCTGGACCGCTTCTGCGCGAACAACGAGGGCCGCGACGGCGTCGGCGCGCCCCGCTGCCACCGCGCGCTCACGACGGCGGGCATGCTCGTGGAGGACTTCGTTGACGCGCCGAGCCTGGAGGGGATCGAGGACGCCGGCCTGACCGCGGCGCAGCGCGAGGAGCTGGGCTATCGCCTCACCGACAACTACCTGCGGCAGATCCTGACGGACGGCTTCTACCACGCCGACCCACACCCGGGCAACCTGCTGCTCGCGGCTGACGGCACCGTCGTGTGGATCGACTTCGGCATCATGGGCACGCTCACGGACGCTCAGCGCGCCAAGCTCGCGCAGATCGGCCTCGCCATGGCGCGCGGCGACGCCTACGCCCTCAAGAAGGCGCTGCTCAAGGTGCTCAAGCCGCGCGGCGCAGTGGACCACGCGCGCCTGCTGGAGCTGTGCGAGGAGACCGTGCACACCTTCGTCGACACGAACCTGGACGACTTTGACACCGTCGCCTTCGTGGACATGGTCCTGGGCACGCTGCGCGACCAGGGATTTGACGTGGACCCGTTCCTGCTCAACCTCGCGCGCGGCCTCGTGACAATGGAGGGGACCGTGCACCTGGTCTCCCCCACCGTGAACATCATGCGCGTGCTCACGCGGTTCGCCGGCGACGCGCTTGACCCGAAGCGCCTCCAGGCGCGCCTGCGGCACCTGACCGGCCGCGGGCTGGAGAGCGTGGAGGGGGCGGTCGGGCTGCCCGCCAAGGTCGCCGACCTGCTGGACATGGTCTCGCGCGGGCAGGCCAAGGTCGGCATGGAGCTCTCCGGCACCGAGAAGTTCTCCAAGGACATGCGCGCGGCAGCGGGCCTCATCTCGCTCGGCTTCGTCGCGGCGGCGCTCATCCTGGGCGCGGTCATCGTCGGCACGTTCACGAACGCCTTCCCCGTCGCGGGCGTCTCGGCGTTCAGCCTGTTCGGCCTTGCCGTCGGCACGGGCATGACGCTCTACATCATGGCGAAGGTGCGCCCGTACCTCTGACCGGCGACCCCCCCCCCGGCCAATTTTGTTATATATGGATAACTTGCGACGTTCCTCGTTCGTGCGCGCCTCTATGTTAGCTACGGTTTACTGTCGGCTCGCACCGGACGAACCGCGCGTCCCCCGGCCGGCGCCGTGGGGACGCGCCGCCGCCGGTCAACATGCAGGCAGCCACCGAGGCAAGGAGGTTCTCGCAATGCGGCAGACCGTCGAGACGTGCGTCCAGGCACTCGAGCGCGAGGTCGTGGAGATGTGCGCGCCCACGCTCGGGTCGCTGAAGCCCGCGGGCATGTTCAGCCACGCCCACGTGCACGCCGTCGGCTGCGCCGCGTGCGGCGAGCGCGCGTTCGAGGCGACGCCGGTCGAGATGGTCGCCCGCAGCTTCCTCGAGCTCGGGCGGCGCCTCCAGCCGCTCGGCGTGTGCGTCACACCGCTCGCGCGTCGCGACGAGAGCACGCTCACGCTCGTCTGGCGTCCCGACCTGCTCGCCGCGTGCTGCGGCGCGGAGCCCGTCGCGTCCCTGCTGGAGGTCGAGGGCTACGACGTCCGCGACCCGCGGCAGTGCGTGCGGCACCTCGGCGCGCGGATGCGCGCGTTTGACGCGCACCCGCACGACGGCCGCGCCGGGTTCGCCCGCTTCCCGCACGAGGTCGGCCTGCTCCTCGGCTACCCGCTGGAGGACGTGGTCGGGTTCGTGCGACATCGCGGCCGCGGCGCGCGGGCGCGCGGGGGCTGGGCCGTCTACTCCGACGTCGACCGCGCGCGCAGGCTGAGCCGCCTGTACGAGGACTGCACAGCGCACAGCC
>CACZRK010000429.1 GCA_902783515.1 uncultured Coriobacteriaceae bacterium
ACGCGCCCGCGCCGGACGCCCCGGCCGACACCGCTGGCGACGACATGACGCCGTACATGGACTTCGGCGGCTCGGGCAACTAGGCGCGATGGGCAGCGAGGCGAGACGCGAGGGGACGGGGTTCACGACAGATGGGACAGCTCACGATCCTGACGGGCATCGTCGTCGCGCTGTGCGGCATTCTCGTCGGCGTGCTCTCCGCGATGTTCGGCATCGGCGGCGGCGTCGTCATGGTGCCCATGCTGCACATCGGCTTCGGGCTGCCGGCGGCGGTCGCGTCGGGCACCTCGCTGTTCGCGATCCTGCCGACCTCGCTGTCCGGCATGATCGCCCGCGCCCATGACGGGACGATCAGGTGGAAGGTCGGCGTGATCGTCGGCGTCGCCGGCGCGTGCCTGTCGCCCGTCGGCGCCTGGGTGTCCGAGCACGTCAACGGCATGTACGCGATGATCCTCACGGGCGTCGTGATCCTGTTCACGGCATACAAGATGTTCAACCGCGTCTACAAGACTCGTCCCGCAGTTATCAACGCCGCCGTTGAGGCGGCGCAGGCGGGCGTCGTCGAGAAGCCCCGGCCGGCCGGCCTTCTCGACATCCAGACCACCCCGAACGCGCGGCTCGTGCCCGCCTGCGTCGCGCTCGGCGTGGTGGTCGGCTTCCTCTCTGGCTATCTGGGGCTCGGCGGCGGCTTTCTGGTCGTGCCGATCCTGCAGGGGGTCTTCGGGCTCTCGATGAAGCAGGCCACCGGCACCTCGCTCGTCTCCGTCGCCGTGCTCGCCGTGCCCGCGTTCGTCACGCACGCGCTGCTCGGGCACGTCGCGTGGGTCATCGGCATCCTGTTCGTCATCGGGTCGATCGTCGGCACGCGCCTGGGGGCGCGCATCCTGCGCCACGTGAACGACCGGCTGCTGACGGGGCTGTTCGGCGTGGTGCTCATCGCGTCCGGCATCGTCATGATCGTCCGCGAGATCGTGGGTTAGGCTCGCGGCGGGGTCGCGGGCCGGGCCGCGCGTGCGGCTTTTTGATGCGCCGCTGTTGTTCGGCGTCGTCTTTTCGTATAGATTTGGCTGCAACGGCCGGGACATCCGCCGATGGCTGAAACCATTCGGCGGACGGCACGGCGATGACTCGCGGCTAGGAGGGACTGACGCAGGAATGACGGCGGACATGACGGGCGCCACGGCGTCAAAGGCGCGCACGCGCCGCACCGGGTTTTTTGACAAGCCGCTGAGCAGCCGCGAGGAGGGGCGCGACCCGATGCGGGCCGACCAGATGCGCCAGCTGCTCGCCCTGGCGTCAGAGACGCTCGAGCACATGCGCGGCGGCCTCTCGTTCGAGAACTGCCAGGCCGCCTGCGAGCTGCTGCTGCCCGAGACGCAGGCGATGAGCGTGGCGATGACCGACGACAAGGTCGTGCTCGGCTTTGCCGGTCGCTACGCCGACGACTTCCCGCTGGGCAGCCCCATCCACACCGACGCGACGCACGAGGTCCTGGCGTCCAAGCACGCGCAGGTCTTCGCGCAGTCCCGGTCGGTCGGCACGCACGGCATCAAGCTGATCCCCGCCGGGGTTGTGGCGCCGCTCGTCGTGCGCGACACGGCCGTGGGCACGCTCAAGATGTACTACGACTCGCCCGACCAGGTGGACGAGACGCAGCAGGCGATCGCGACCGGCTTCGCGGAGCTGCTGAGCACGCAGCTTTCGATCGCCGAGCTGGACCGGCAGGTGGAGCTCGCCACGAAGGCCGAGCTGCAGGCGCTGCAGGCGCAGATCAACCCGCACTTCCTGTTCAACACGATCAACACCATCGCGTCGCTCGTGCGCACCGACCCGATGCGCGCCCGCGACCTGCTGCGCGAGTTCGCGAAGTTCTACCGCCAGACGCTGGAGGACTCCGAGGACCTGATCACGTTCAGCCGCGAGATCGACCAGACCGAGCGCTACCTGCGCTTTGAGGTCGCGCGGTTCGGCGCGGAGCGCATTGTCGAGCGCTTTGACGTGCAGCCCGGCCTGGACGACCTGCGCGTGCCGTCGTTCATCATCCAGCCCATCGTGGAGAACGCCGTGAACCACGCGATGATCCCCGGCAAGCCGCTGCACATCACCGTGACCGCGCGCACCGACGGCGACGACGTGGTCATCGACGTGGCCGACGACGGCGTGGGCATGGACGACGAGACGCTCGGCCGCCTGCTCGTTGAGAAGCACGCGAGCGAGACCGGCACCGGCATCGCGCTGCACAACGTGGACGCCCGCCTGCGTGCCTGCTAC
>CACZRK010000430.1 GCA_902783515.1 uncultured Coriobacteriaceae bacterium
AACTTCAACGGCGAGTGCTCCGAGGTCGGCATGTACCTCGCGATGAGCCGCGTCGCCATGCGTGAGGGCTATCCCGAGATCGGCATGTACTACCGCCAGGCCGCCTTCGAGGAGGCCGACCACGCGTCGCGCTTCGCGGAGCTGCTCGGCGAGGTCGTGACCGACTCCACCAAGAAGAACCTCCAGATGCGCGTGGAGGCCGAGAACGGCGCCACCATGGGCAAGACCGACCTCGCCAAGCGCGCGAAGGCCGCCAACCTGGACGCCATCCACGACACCGTCCATGAGATGGCGCGCGACGAGGCCCGCCACGGCAAGGCGTTCGCCGGCCTGCTCAAGCGCTACTTCGGCTAAGGGCGTCTGTCGCCTCGACGAGACCCGGCTGCCTCCGTCGCGGCCTCGTCTCATGTCGAGAGGCCCGTGCGCATGAGTGCATGTCATCACACAAAGGGCGCCGACTCCCGCGGGGGAGTCGGCGCCCTTTCGCGTCTAAGCGTGTCGTCCGCGGGTCGGTCGCGTCGCCCGTGGCAGCTTCGCGCGTCACCCCTGTGCGTCGCTCGTGAGCCCTACAGCCCGTAGATCCCCGAGAACTTCTCGACGAGATAGCGTGTATAGAACGAGGGGTCAAACGGAGCGCCGCAGGCGTCGGCGATGAGCTGCTGTGGGTCGGCGGACTTGCCGCGGCGCCAGAGGTGCTCGGCAAGCCAGCTGGTGATCGGGGAGAGGTCGCCCGCGGAGACGGCGGCGTCGACGTCGATGCCCTTGGCCGCGCGCTGCGCCCGCATCGCCGCCATGAACTGTGCGGCGTAGGCGTTGCCCAGCGCGTAGCTGGGGAAGTAGCCGACGTAGCCCATCGCCCAGTGGGCGTCCTGCAGGATGCCGTGCGCGTCGTCGGGCACCTGGATCCCCAGGTAGCGCTGCGTGAACTCGTTCCACGCGGCGGGCGCGTCGTGCGCGGAGAGCTCGCCGGCCATGAGGCGCTTCTCCACCTCGTAGCGGACCATGATGTGCAGACTGTAGGTGAGCTCGTCGGCCTCCGTGCGCACGAGGCTCGGCTCCACGCGGTTCACGGCGCGGTAGAGCTCGTCGGCGCTCACGCGGGCGTAGGGGTCGGGCGCAGCGTCGCGCAGCAGCGGCAGCAGCGCGTCCATGAACGGCCGGCTGCGCCCGACCATGTTCTCCATGAGGCGGCTCTGGCTCTCGTGGACGTCGGCCGACGCGCCGCCGGCCAGGCAGGTGAAGTCGTAGCGCGGGTCAACGTGCTGCTCGTAGAGGGAGTGGCCGCCCTCGTGAACGGTCGTGTAGACACCGGCCAGCACGTCGTCAACGTGCCAGTGGTGGGCGATGCGCACGTCGTCGCGGGAGAGCGCGAGCGTGAAGGGGTGCTCGGTGCGGCCGAACGTGAGTCGCGCGGGATCCAGGCCGATCAGGCGCGCGATCGCGTCGGAGAGCGCGCGCTGCGCGTCAAGCGGCACGCGGGCATGCACGAAGGCGGGCGCGTCAGGCTGGCCGGCGTGGACGATGGCGTCAAGCAGCGGGACGACGGTGGTGCGAACCTGCGCGAAGAAGCGGTCGCACAGCTGGATGGAGCATCCGCGGGCGAACTGGTCCAGCCACACGTCGTACGCGGGGCGCGCGGGGTCCAGGCACGCCGCCTGCGCGCGCAGCGCCGCCACGATGCGATCCACGTACGGCTCCCAGCTCGCGTAGTCGTCGGCCGCCTTGGCAGCGCGCCAGACGGGGTACGCCTCGGCGAGCAGCCGCTGCCAGTCGGCGGCCATCTGCGCGGGGACGCGGCGCTGCTCGTCGTGGTCCCGGCGCAGGACGCGCAGCTCGTCGCGATGCAGGTCGTCAAGCTCGTCGAGACGGGCGTCAAGCGCGTCCAGCAGCGCGCGCGTGTCGTCGCCGGCAAGCAGGTCGTGCCCGCGGGCGGCCATCACGCCCATCGCCTCGCCGCACAGCGCGGCGCCGGCGGCCGGCGCGACCGTCTGGGCGTCGTAGTTCATGAGGTTCTGCGCGTACGCGTACGACGCGATCGAGCGCTGCAGGGCGTCCAGGCGCCCGACGAGGGCGGCGAGGTCCGGCTCGCCACCACTCGCGTCCCTACCTGCGTCCGTGCCAGCGCCTGAACTCGAGCCCCGACCCGTCACTCCGTCTGCCGTGTGACCAACTGTTTGATCCGACATCGAGGAACCCTTCCTTCTCGCGCCAGCGCGACCGCCTTTCGCGACTGATCGCGCGCCGGCGGATGACGCCGTTCTTCCTGACGATGACCCATGGTAGCAGGCCGCGATTGTCGGGCGAACGCATTGATCTCGGCGGTGCGTCTACGGGAGGCCCGTCTGTAGAATCACGATTCATCATAATACGATTTGCATAATCATAATTAATCCGTAATTCCCGCTCTCTTTTCTGACCACATCTGATTCAAACCCCATAATTCGCATAGCCGCAGGTCAATCGGTGAATCCG
>CACZRK010000431.1 GCA_902783515.1 uncultured Coriobacteriaceae bacterium
ATCGCGGTGTGGGGCGCCCTGCGCGAGCTTGGCGTCGGCGCGAACCTGCAGCACTACAACCCGGTGATCGATGAGGCCGTGCGCGGCCTGCTTGGCCTCCCCGCCGACTGGCGTCTCGTCGCGCAGATGCCCTTTGGCGGCATCGCGGCAGAGCCCGGCAAGAAGCCCGCAGAGGACGTGTCCGCGCGCGTGCGGGTGTACCAGGACTAGGCTGGCGGGCGCGCGGACGCGCGACGTGCGCGGCGCACTACCCGGTCGGGGCGGGACGGGTTTGCGCGAATGGGAGGCTCGCACGTGTGGTGCCCCGACCGGCCGGGACGGTTTCGTGTGAATGGGAGTCTTTCCCGGGACGGAAGCGTGCGTTCGGGAGGGTTTTGCGGAGGCGCAGGTACAGCCTTCGACGAATGGGAGACTTCGCGGCGCCGATGACGGTGCGGGGGCTCGCTTGGAGGTCTCCCATTCGTGCAAGCATGTTCCGAACGTGCTCCCGAACGCGCGTGTGCACGAATGGGAGCACTCCCATTCGCACGAGACCGTCCCACACACTCGCTCGAATGCTCCCGAACGCAAGAAACTGTCACCGTCCATGACCCCGCGCCCGGCCACCGCCCCGCGCCCGGCCACGCCACCCCGCGCCCGGCCGTCAGCCGATCACGCCTCGCGCTCCTCCGTCAGATGCCGGGCGATCACGCCGTGGATGACGCGCGCGTGCTCCTCGGTCGCGTCGAGGCAGGGGACCCACACGAAGCGGCCGCTCGTGTTGCAGGCGGCCTGCAGCGACTGCCCGACCGTCTGGGCGGTCGGGGCTGCGGCCTCGCCCTCCAGTGCCGGCACCATGTCGTGGGGGATGTCGTAGAGGGTCTCCAGGCAGTCGACGGCGAACCCGGGGCAGCAGAACACGACGCGGAAGGACTGGTCGCGCCAGCCGGCGAGGACGTCAACGGTGAGCGGCGACACCCACAGGTCCTTGCGCGGGCCGAAGACGCTCTGGTAGGAGACCGTGACCGCGTCGGGCGCGACGCCGAGCTCGGCGGCGACCAGCGCGGCGGTCTGTTGCACCTGCGTGCGGTACGTGTCGCCGGCGCGCTCGTCCTTGAGCGGGATCGCGTGGAAGGAGAGCACGAGGTGGTCGTCGCGCGAGGGGTCGTAGCCGGTGGCGCGGATCGAGCCGGCGATCGCGCGTACGTAGGCGGGGTCGTCGTGGTAGTTGTCGATGACGATCGTCGACGGGTGCCAGCCGATGGCGTCCTGCGCGCGACGGAAGGCGTCGATGACCGCCTGCGTGGGCGAGAACGCGCTCTGCGGGTAGAGCGGCAGGAGCACGACGCGCGCGCAGCCCAGGTCACGCAGCTCCTGCAGGACTGCCGTGATGGAGGGCTCGCCGTAGCTCATCGCGCTGCGCACGACGACGTCGCCGGCGGGCGCGTCGGCGTCAAAGGCAGCCTGCACGAGCTCGCAGAGCTGGCGCTGGCGCACGACGAGCGGGGAGCCCTCGGGCGACCAGATGAAGCGATAGCGCGCCGCGGAGGTGAACTTGCGCTTGGGAAGGATCCGCTTGTAGAGCAGATGACGCCAGATCGGGCGCGGCAGCTGGCGGATGCGGTCGTCCATGAGGAACTCGCGCAGGTAGGCCTCCACGTCGTCGGGTTCCGGCGACGCGGGGGAGCCGGTGTTCGCGACGATGACACCAGTCTTCATGCGGTGAGCCCCTTCCTGACCTTCCGACTATACGGCAGCGCCGGCCGCGGCATCCACGCATGCGCGGCCGCGGCACGCGTACCCGCGCGCACGCGCGCTCGGCGCGATGCCACGCGAGCGGTGCGCCCGCGGGTGACGTGCCTCAGACCTCAGTTATGGGGACGATACCAGATGCGGCATGTCGGTTGCGTGCCGCATGCGACCCGACACGTCTTCACCGGCATGACGCCGGCGGCGGACGCACGGGCGCGGCGGGAAGGGCTACAATGGCACCCTCGCGCCCCGGCGCTCGCCCGCCGGCCGCGATCGGCGCCTGCCTCGTGCGTCGGCGTCCGTCCACCGGCCACCGCGTCCGCCTACCGGCCGCCGCGCCCGCTCCGTCACCCTTGTCGAAAGGTCGTCTCGACGTGCTCAAGGTCCTCTTCGTCTGCCACGGCAACATCTGCCGCTCGCCGATGGCCGAGTTCGTGCTGCGCGACCTCGCGATGCGCGAGGGGCTTGCCAGCGCGATCCGCGTCGACAGCGCCGCGACCACGGCGGAGGAGCTCGGCAACCCCGTCCACCCCGGCACCCGGCGCGTCCTCGCCGCGCACGGCGTCGCGTGCGTCGGGCACGTCGCCCGCCAGGTGCGCCGCGACGAGTACGGCGCGTGGGACCTCATTGTCGCCATGGACGACGAGAACGTCCGCGACCTGCTGCGCGTCTTCCGCCGCGACCGCGACGGCAAGATCCGCAAGCTCATGTCGTTCGCGGGGCAGTCGCTCGCGGAGCAGGGCAAGGCCGCGCATGACGTCGAGAAGGCCGCGCGCGACGTCGCCGACCCCTGGTACACCGGCGACTTCGAGACGACCTACCGAGACGTGCGCGCCGGGTGCGAGGGCATCCTCGCGCTCGCGGCGGCGCGGCGGTAGTGAGGCCGCGCGCTCACGCCGACGCCCGCGCCACCCCGAACCGCTCCCGCGCGCACGCGACGAACGCGCGGACGGGCTCGCTCGCGCCGCGCTTCATGCGATAGATGCCGAACGGCACGGTGGGGATGTCGGGCATGGGGACGCGGACGGACCCGGCGACGTCGGGGCACACGTCGTCGGGCATGACGGCCGCGCCAAGGCCTGCGGTCGCCATCGTGGCGCCGATGAGCTCGGAGGCGCAGAACATGACGGGCGAGCGCTTGGTCGCCAGCAGCACGGCTGCCTGCACGTCGTGCATCTCGGCGGGCGCCACGCCCTCCTCCAGGCAGACGAGCGGCGTGCCGTCAAGGTCCTCCACGGCGAGGGACGGCCGGGCGGCCAGCGGGGAGCCGGTGCTGACGACGCACACGAAGGGGACGTCGCGCAGGAGGTCAAAGGTGACGCCGGCGGGCAGCGCGCGGGCGGAGCGGTTCGCGATGACGACGTCCAGGTCACCATGCGTGAGCTGGGAGATCGCCTCCTCGCCAGGCATACTTCGGCAAGGAGGCCTTCCGTCTCTCGCCGCTGGACATGCCGCCGTTCTTCGGCGTGCGCCAGACCGGCTATATGCTGTGCACGATGGACGGCATCAAGATCGACACCACCATGCACGCGCTTGACAAGGACGGCGAGCCGATCGACGGCCTGTTCGTCTGCGGCAACGACTCGGGTGACTACTTTGCCAACACGTACCCCGACCTCGTCCCCGGCGCCGCAGCGGGTCGCTCCGCGACCTTCGGCCGCCGCGCGGGCAAGATCGCCGCGGGGGCGTGGTAGGCGTAGGCGACGCGCGACGCGCACGTCATAGGGCAGGTCATGAGGGGCGTCCCGGCATGCGGGCCATGTCGGGGCGCCCCTTCGCGCGTTCCTGGGACATGGGCCGCGCCGACGTGCGCCCGCGCTCCGGGAGAGCCGCCCGCATACCCCGACACCCTCTCGAAATATGTCGTATCGACGTAACTGTTCCGCGAACGGTCGATTTCATACGGCTGAAAACAAGCTGGCGCAGAATGGAAACCGTCCAGCGGAACGCGCGCCCGCCGAACGGCCGCGCGAATCGAGTCAGGAGCAGTGCATGAGAGAGGTCCGGGTCAGTGACGTCACGATGCGGGAGTCTGCCAGAACGGGCGCCCTCTCGCTCACCTTCAAGGAAAAGCTGGAGGTCGCCAAGCAGCTGGACCGCCTGGGCGTCTCGGTGATCGAGATCGAGGGCATCGAGCGCGAGAAGGTTGACCACCTGCGCATCAAGTCCATCGCGTCGCTCGTCAAGAACGCGATGCTGGCCGTGCCCGTGAAGCTGGACTGCTCGGACGTGGACGCGGTGTGGGAGTCGCTCGCCGAGGCGCGGGACCCGCGCCTGCAGGTCATCGCGCCGGTCAGCCCCGCGCAGATCGAGTACCTGTCCCGCAAGAAGACCGACACGATGGCCACGGCGATCGTGGAGGCCGTCGCTGCCTGCGCCGCGCGCACGAGCAACGTTGAGTTCGTCGCCCGCGACGCGACCCGCGCCGACATGGCGTACCTGTGCCAGGTGATCGAGGGCGCCATCGAGGCCGGCGCCACCACGGTCACGGTGTGCGACGCCGCCGGTGCCATGCTGCCCGAGGAGTTCGCCCAGTTCATGGGCGCCCTGCGCGAGCAGGTGCCGTCGCTTGCCAAGGTGAAGCTGGGCATCTCCTGCTCCAACGAGATGTACATGGCCGACGCGTGCGCGATCGCGGGCATCATCGCCGGCGCCGACGAGGTCAAGGCGTCCAGCTACCCGCTGAACGTCGCCTCCGTCGACCGCCTCGCGAAGATCCTCGCCGACAAGGCCGACCAGTGCCAGGCGACGTGCCGGGTGCGCACGACCGAGATGCGCCGCGTCCTCGCCCAGATCAGCTGGATCTGCGAGGCCTCGCGCACGAAGTCGCCGCTGGCCGGCGCCGACGCGGGCGACGAGGCGGAGGTCGTGCTGACCGCCCACGACGACCTGGACACCGTCGTGAAGGCGGCCGGCAAGCTGGGCTACGACCTGTCTGCGGAGGACGCGGCGAGCGTCTACGAGGCGTTCATGCGCATCGCGACCAAGAAGGAGAGCGTGAGCTCCCGGGAGCTGGATGCCATCGTCGCCTCCGCGGCGCTGCAGGTCCCGCCGACCTACGTGCTGGAGCGCTACGTGATCAACTCCGGCAACGTGATCCGCGCCACGGCGTGCGTGCAGGTGAAGCGCGGCGACGAGGAGATCGAGACGGTCGCGGTCGGCGACGGCCCCATCGACGCCGCGTTCCTGGCGCTGGAGAAGATCGCCGGGCGGCACTACGAGCTGGACGACTTCCAGATCCAGTCGGTCACGCAGGGCACCGAGGCCATGGGCCAGGCGCTCATCAAGCTGGAGTCCGACGGCAAGCTCTACTCGGGCCTGGGCATCTCGACCGACATCGTGGGCTCCAGCATCCGCGCCTACATGAACGCGCTGAACAAGATCGTCTACGAGGAGCAGGAGTAGGCAGATGAAGCTTTCGTTTACCACGCGCGGCTGGCTGGACGCGCATCCCTGGGACGAGCTCGTGGACCTCGCGGTGGAGATGGGCTTCGCCGGCATCGAGGTCAGCGACGCGCTGGGCGACGCGCGCCTCACGGGCAAGGGCGGCCCGCTTGACGCCTACGGCGCCCGCGCCACGGCCCGCGCGCTGCGCTCCCGGTCGCTGAGCCTGCCCGTGCTGGACTCCTCGGCCGACATCGCCGGCGAGCGGGACTGCACCGCCGAGCTGCGCGCGCTCGTGGACCTCGCGCAGAAGACGTCCACCGAGCTCGTGAGCGTGCGCGCGCTCGGCGAGGACGAGTCTCGCGTGCGCGCGACGCTGGACGCGCTGCTGCCCTATGCCGAGGAGCGCGGCGTCACCGTCATCATCGAGACGTCCGGCATCTACGCCGACACGGAGCGCCTCGTCGCCCTGATGGACGGGTACGCGAGCGACTACCTGGGCGCGCTGTGGGACGTGCGCGAGCCGTTCCGCAGGTGCAAGGAGAAGCCGGCGATCACGATCCGCAACCTGGGCGCGTACGTGAAGCACGTGCACATGTACGACTCCGACGACGACGGCACCTTCAACCTGGTGGGCGAGGGCACTGCGCCGATCGACGACGTCATGCGCGCGCTCGCCTCGGTGAACTACGACGGCTTCGTGTCGCTGCGCTGGGAGCCCGCGTGGATGGAGGACCTCACCGACCCGCAGGTCATCTTCCCGCACTTCGTGAACTACATGGCGCGCTACAACGACACGAAGAGCCGCAAGAAGTCGCACTTCCTGAACCACGACGGCACCGGCGAGTACGTCTGGGAGAAGGACGAGCTCATCGACTTCACGTTCCCGCAGGTCCTGGACCGCATGGTTGAGGAGTTCCCCAACCAGTACGCCTTCAAGTACACGACGCTGGACTACACGCGCACCTACGAGGAGTTCCGCGACGACGTGGACACCTTCGCCCGCGCGCTCGTGTCCATGGGCGTGAGGCCCGGCAGCAAGGTGGCCATCTGGGCGACGAACGTGCCCGCGTGGTTCATCACCTTCTGGGCGACCACCAAGATCGGCGCCGTGCTCGTCACCGTGAACACCGCCTACAAGATCCACGAGGCGGAGTACCTGCTGCGCCAGTCCGACACGCACACGCTCGTCATGATCGACCGCGCGCTTGACTCCGACTACGCGCAGATCATCAACGAGCTGTGCCCGGAGATCGCCGCGACCGAGCCCGGCAGGCCGCTGCACTGCAAGCGCCTGCCGTTCCTGCGCAACGTGATCACCGTCGGCTTCCGCATGCCGGGGTGCCTCACGTTCGAGGAGACCTTTGAGCGCGCGGCGTCGGTGCCGCTGGAGGCGGTGCAGCGCATGGCGGCGCAGGTCAAGCCCGATGACGTCTGCAACATGCAGTACACGTCCGGCACGACGGGCTTCCCCAAGGGCGTCATGCTCACGCACAGCAACGTCGTCAACGACGGCAAGTGCATCGGCGACCGCATGGGCCTCTCCACGGC
>CACZRK010000432.1 GCA_902783515.1 uncultured Coriobacteriaceae bacterium
GGGCGCCCTGGCCATGACGCGCCCGCCCCGTCGCACGACGGCCGCGGCCGTGGGCGCGCCCGGCGGCAGGCGCCCGCTGCCTCCACCGAGGACGCGCTCGCCCCGCTCGTGGCGAAGATCCGCGCCGCCTTTCCCGACGTGGTGGTGGAGGAGGTCGAGAAGGCCGTCCTCGATCGCCTGAGCGCGCGCGGCGCGAGCCATGGCGCGCACCAGGGCATCATGGTCGAGGTGCCGCCCTATCGCTACGCCGAGCTCGCCGCCATCGTCGGCGCCGCCCGTGACCGCGACGACTCGCTCGTCGTCGTGCTGGACCACGTGACCGACGAGGGCAACCTCGGCGCGATCATCCGCACCGCGGAGGTCGTCGGCGCCGACGGCGTCGTGATCCCCTCCAAGCGCTCCGCGCAGGTCACGGTCGGTGTCTACAAGACGTCGGCCGGCGCCGCCCTGCACCTGCCGGTCGCGTGCGTCCCCAACCTGTCCGCCGCCCTGGAGCAGCTCAAGCGCGGCGGCTACTGGGTGGCGGGCGCGTCGGAGCGCGCGACGCAGGACGTCTGGCACGCGCCGCTGTCGGGCAAGGTCGCCCTCGTCATGGGCTCGGAGGGGGACGGCATCTCGCGCCTCGTGCGCGAGAACTGCGACTTCCTCGTCTCCCTGCCGCAGGCCGGCCGCGTCGGGTCGCTCAACGTCGCCCAGGCGACCACGGCGATCTGCTACGAGTGGCTGCGGCAGTGCACGGCAAAGCGGCACGACGCCGCGACGGCGGGCGCGTAGGCATGGCGCGTCCCGCGAAAGTGCTCGTGGTGGACGGGTACAACGTCATTCGTTCCGTCACGAAGTACCGCCGGCTCATTGACGAGGAGATCCTGGACCCGACGCTGCACGACGTCTACATCCGCGCCCGCTCGGCCCTCATCGCCGACGTCGCGGCGTTCGCGAAGGGGCGCTACGACGCGACGATCGTCTTTGACGGGTTCGGCAACCCGGACCCCCATCGCGACGTGCGGCAGACGGCGGGCATCGCCGTCACGTTCTCGGAGCCGGACGAGGAGGCGGACGCCGTGGTGGAGCGCCTCGTCACGCAGGCGCGCGCCCACGGCAGGGACGTGACCGTCGTGACGTCCGACAAGCTCGTGCAGAGCACCGTCTTCGGCAACGGCGTGACGCGCATGTCCGCGCGGATGTTCGCGGGCGAGGCGCGCCAGATGAACCGCGCGATCAACGAGCAGCGTGAGGCGCCCAAGCACAGGAAGGCGACGGTGGGCGACCGCATCCCCGCCGACGTCCGCCACAGGCTCTGGCTCATGTCGCGCGGGGGCAGGCCATAGGTGGCGGTAGGCCACAGGAAGGATGGTTTCGCATGGCAAAGGACACGTCCTCATCCCGCGCGGGGACCGAGGAACCGCAGCGCGAGGTCTGGTCGCGCAGCACGAACCAGCACGTCACTGACTTCCAGAAGGCAAAGAGCCCGATCGGACGACGCGTCGGCGCCGTCATCCTGTGGCTCCTGGGCTTCGCGATCCAGCTCCTCTGCGTGCTCGTCGTCGCCGGCGACCTCACGCTGGGCGACGTGCGCCCGCCCGCCTGGCTCGTGGTCGTGCTCGCCGTCATCATCGATGCGGTCGTGACCCTGCTCGGCGTGCGCCTCTGGAAGGACGCGTCCGACGCCGTCTCCCGGCAGCGCGGCTCGGCGGCGCCGAGTGCCGGCGTGGTGCGCGCCGCGGCGAGCTCGGCGGCCTTCGTTCCCATGGTGCTGTTCTTCCTGTTCGCCCACAACGTGGACGGGCGCACGAGGGGCGCCTCCCTGGTCGCGGCGCTCGTGGCCGCGGCCGTCTGCGCTGTCGCGACGGTCGCGCTCTAGACGCGGCGGCGCCCGTCCCCGCGTCGCGTCGAGGCGAGCGCTTCCTTCTGCCGGGACACCCCGGGTCGGTATGTGAAATAGGCGAACCGCCATGCGGCTGTTGAGAATGGCGGTGCGTCTTGCTAAGGTCAGCTTCTGGAGCGCCGACGTAGCTCAATGGCAGAGCAACCGCCTTGTAAGCGGTAGGTTGCGAGTTCGACTCTCGCCGTCGGCTCCACGTTCGTCAGACGCGGGGCGCATGAGGTCCCGAGGGGCGGGCGTGGGCGTGGATCCACCAGAGACGTTCGTGAGGGGCGTGCCGTCGATGCGGCGCGTCCCTCTTTCTTTGTGCGCCCCTGACGTCCCGGCCGCGGCGCCGCGCGCAGCCCGCCGCGCGCGGCCATCGGGGCGGGGGAGTGCCGTCATGCGGGTGCCCCGGCGTCCCACCGACGCGAGGCGATGCGAAGGTCGCGTCGTCCGGCACCTCGGAGTCGCTCAGCACATCATAAGATTGTTGAACGAAAATTTAATCTAGATGATGATCTCTTATATATCGATACTATATTCAGAATATTCAGCTGACTGATCCTGTCATACATGGATGCTGTTACAGGACACATGTGTGCCGTATGTGAAGAGCCGCAGACTTGAAAAACGGTGTTGACGAACCAAGGGGGCTTCCGTAATATACCCTTTGCTGCGCGCGTGAGAGCACGTGGAACGCGACAGCCGAGGCCTTCGCCTCGGGAGGAAATGGTTTGGGAGTGTGCCCGAGTGGTTAATGGGGACGGGCTGTAAACCCGTTGGCTTTGCCTAC
>CACZRK010000433.1 GCA_902783515.1 uncultured Coriobacteriaceae bacterium
CCGATGGCCTGCGTCGCCGTGGTGATCGCCGAGGTCACGTTGCTCGCGGCGCTGGCGGCCACGTTCGAGGAGCCGTTCGCCCCGTCAGCGGCGCTGCTCGCCGACGAGCTGCCGGCGGCGGCGTCGGTCACCGAGGAGACCGTCCGCTCGACGGAGGCGCCGAGCAGCGAGATCTTCTGGCCGAGGCCGTTGCCCGCAGTGATCACGTTGATGAGGACCGACGAGATCGCCAGGGCGGCGACGGCGGCGAGCAGGCCGACGATCAGCAGCCTGAGCTGGCCGCGCCCGCCGCCCCGCGTCGCGCTCGCCGCGTTCGCGCCCTGCCAGGCCGTGCTGGCGGGGGATGCGTCGCGTCGCGTCGCGTCGTACGGGTCTGCGTGCCCCTCGCGCGCCCGCACTGTGCCGCCGGCGGCGCCGTCGGCGTAGCGGCTGTACGTTGAAGCCCGGTCCCAGCGCTGCGTGGGCTCATAGGGCTCGTGCGAGCCGTAGGGGTTCGTCCCCGTGTAGGCGCTCGCGGCGCCGTACGCGCTGCCCGTCCCCGCGACGCGCGGGAACGCTTCCGTGCCCATGTCGTCCAGGCTGGCGATCGCGTCGGAGCTGCCGTCGTCAAAGGGCTGCTGGTCGTCGTCGGCGAAGTGGCCGCCGCGGTACGCGACCGTCGCGTCGGCGCCCTGGCGCGGCATCGCGGTGGTCGTCGTTGAGCCCATGACGGTCGTGCGGTCCTTGCCTGCCGACCCGTTCGCGCCTGCCACCTGCGTCGCGCCCTTTCCGTCGCCCGCCGCGCCGGAGGCGCCCGCGGCATTCTTGACGTCAAGCTTTGCCTGGATCGTCGTCTCGGTCGGGATGCCCATGTTATTCTTGACGGCCTTCGCGCCCTCGTTGAGCGTGTTCTTGTAGATCGTAGAGGCGACCGTACTCACGATGGAGCTCACTGCGGCGCCGACCACCGAGCCTGCGACGCCGAGCTGCTTTGAGAGCAGCAGCGCCGTGACCGCGGCGAGCGCCGCCGCCGTCATCTGCGACCAGGTGAGCCCCTTGAGGAACTTCTTGACTGCGTCCACTCGCATCATCTCCCTGCGGACCGCGTGGTGCGTTACGACTGTCTGTGCGTGTCCGGAATCTCCCAGTATACGAGGCGTCGCACGGTGGCTGAAGCGACCACACCAAGGCGCGACATTTCTCAAGGCCCTTCAGGATTGGCCGCACGAGTGGCGCCGCGTGTCGGTGGAGTCACCGTCGTCGCGGCTCAGCGTGGGTGATGCCGCGTCGGCAACGCACGCGCGCCGTTTTGTCCATGGCCTTGCCTACCTGCAGGAACGCAGAAAACATTTTTCCGTCAGCCACTTGCAGATCGCGTGAATATGTATATACTATGGGTCATCCGATACGAGTTGACGCGCCGAAAGTTTCGTGGTCGTGACAAACCCACGGGCGCGTCCCGGGCGAGGAGGTGGTTCCTATGACGAGAGACGTTTCGTCCTCTTCTGAGGACACTGAGCCCGGCCAGATGGCCGCCGCGGCCTTGTAGCTTTGCTCGTTCGGGCTTCTCATCACGCGCGAAGTTGCGTTTGCAGGGTCGAGGACGGCGGATCCATCCTCACGAGCGCCCCACGGGTTGACCGGTTTGAGCGCGGGCGTTTCGCAGACTTCCTTCCAGACACTTGGTATGTGCCCCGCTGGCCTGAACGGTGTGGTCGGCGCTCGTGAGCGCAGCATCATGACATACGATTCAGCGAACGTGCAGATGAAACCGCGAGTGGTAGAAGTGGAGAGGGTGGCCTTCAACTAATTCCACGTGGTACCTCAGAGGTTGATCACAGAAGCGGGGGAGCGCACTCCTCCACCAAGTGGGTAGATGGTCTGTTTTCCGTGGGGCCGATGCCGCGTGGGGCGTCGGCCCCACGCGTGTGTCCTGGCCGGTGTTCCGGTGCCCCGACCCCTCTGTCGCTCCCGTCGTGGCGCGCGGCCGCGCCGCGGGGACGCGCCGCGCCCGCGTTGCGGGAACGCGATGATTTTCCCGCGTGGCCCGCCGAGGCCGGCCATCACTGGTACTGTTGGTGACTGCGAGGCGAGGGGTCGCCGCGCGCCCTGCGACGGCGCGGTCGCCGCGCGGGGATGCCGGCCCGCACCCATGCGCCCGCCGACGAGAGACCAACCCGGATGCCGACCGTGACCGACGCGCGGCACCCGTTTCCCGAGGAGCTGATGTGACGATGTCCGACCAGACCACCACCGCCGACGAGCAGGTCGAGCAGCCCGTGCCCGCGCCCGCGCCCAAGGCGTTCCGACCGCTGCTGCTGGGCCTGGGCGTGATGATGGCCGGGCTCTACGCCATGATCGACGCGAAGGGCGCGCTCGGCGCCTCGCTCATCTCCGCGACGGCGCAGGGCACCATGGTCATCGTCGGCGTCGTCGCCCTGGTCGTCTGCGGCGTCATCCTGGACGTGTATGCGGGGCGCCATCTGGGCGAGCGTCTGCCGCTCGCGCCGGTGATGGGCGCCTCCACGGTGCTGCTCGCCCTGTGCGGGGTGCTCGCGACGGCGTTCGTCCAGATGGGCGGGCGCCTGGTCGGCACCGTGCCGGGCGGCCTCTTCCTGATGCTGGCGATCGCGGGGATCTGCGGAGGCGTCGGCGTCTCGCTCGCGTTCTCCGGCTGGCACACGTGCGTGCTCGGGGCCTCGTGGGTGTACGGCTTTGTCTACCTTGTGCTGAGCGCTGTCCTCGGCTGGTTGATCGTCATGGCCTGCCGCGCGGTGACGGGGGTCGTCGCCTGCGCCGTCGTCGGCATCGCGCTCGTGATCGTCGGGGCCGGCATGCTGCACGTGCAGGTGCGCTTTCTGGACGGGGCTGACGGGCGCGACGACGGCGCCGACGCGTAGCTCGCCTCTCACGCCAACGTCGCCAGATTTTTCCGACGTGATGGTTTATTCCCGCGAATATGGGTATATCATGAGTAACAACAAAGCGGGTTGACAGAGCGATCAACCAAGCGCTTTGGGTTCCATGACGATTCGTTCGGGGAGGTGGCACCGATGGTCGGATCAGCCAGCATCGCATGCGAAGGTGAAGAGCCGGGCAGTCGAGCCGTCGTCTCCTCTTTCCTTCGGTAGAAGTGCGAGCGGCGGCAATCGTTTCCGTCCCATGGTCCGGCGTCCGACGAGGCGCCTGGCGAGTAACGAGAAGCGGTGAGTCCAAAGTTCTAGTCGATGGTACGGCGCCTGTTCCTTTCCGTTCCTCAGAGAGACGGTGAGTCCAAAGTACTGAGCTTCGGGCGTTGCCGCGGGCCCCACGAACCCGCGGAAGAGCGTGGAAAGGCGTCACAGCCGCGAGGCTGAGACAGGCTTCAGATGGGTCGCGATCCCATTGCAGACGTCATGAGGGGGCCGGTCGCCCGAGCGGGGCGGCCGGCCCCCTTCGTCGTGCGCG
>CACZRK010000434.1 GCA_902783515.1 uncultured Coriobacteriaceae bacterium
ACTTTCGCGACGCGTTCGTGCACGGCGAGAAGGGGCCGGCCTCCCAGCGCTACGTCGTGCTGCATGACACGGACGGCGCGTGCGACGGCGCCGCGGTCGTCGACGGGTGGGAGGCCGACGGCCGGGGCGTGGCGGCGCACTTCGTCATCGACACGGACGGGACCGTCACGCAGTGCGTGCCGCTGGACGCGATCGCGCATCACGCCGGCTACGGGGACACCGGGCATGACGAGCTCTTTGACGTCCCGGAGGACGGGCGCGACGACGTCGGTCCGGGTGCCGGCGACGACTCGCAGCCGCTCGGGCCCGACTACGCCGACTATGGAATGAACGCGCACTCGATCGGCATCGAGCTCGTCCATGTGGGTGACCCTGGCGAGGAGTATCCTGAGACGCAGCTCGTCGCGCTGGACGGGCTGATCGCCTACCTGGACGCGCGCTACCGCGAGCTCGGGTGCGCGCCGAGCGAGATCATCGACCACAAGATGTGGCGCACGACCAACCCGGACACCTCGCCGGAGTTCGCGGACTACCTGGCGAGCTACCGCGCGACGCGGGTGCACGGCGCGTAGGCGCGCTGCGCATCAGACGACATCGAGAGGGTCTCTCACGTGAAGAAGCTCGACAATCGCCAGCTCGCGCGTCTTGGCGCGCTCTTCATCGCAGCCGTCGCCATGGGATGGGTCGCCTGGCTCGTCGCGACCGGGCGCGCGGGCGACCTGATCGACGCCATGGCACACGCCGACCCGCGCTGGGTCATCGCCGGCATGGGATGCTTCGTGGCGTACTTCGCGCTGGACGCTGTGTGCTTTCGCATCAGCGGCATGCTGGCTAAGGTGCGTCTCGGCGCGCTGGACCTCATCAGCACGGCGGCAAGCGGCATCGTCTTCGGCTACCTCACGCCGGGCAACATGGCGGCCGCGCCCGCGCAGATCGTGCGGCTCTCCCGGGCGGGGCTCTCCGTGGGCGACGCGTCGGCGGTGCAGCTCACGCGCTTCTTCATCTTCCAGGCGGCGCTCACGTTGTTCGGCGCGACGATGCTGCTGGCAAAGTTCTCGTACTTCAAGGCGCAGTTCGGCAACGTCGTGATCGTCGCGGCGCTCGCCTTCCTCGGACACCTGGGCATCATGGCGATGCTCACGGCGCTCGTCTTCTTCCCGAACCTCGTCCGCCGCGTCGGAGACCTGGGGATCCGGCTGCTCTCCGGCAGGGTCCGCGTCATCAAAGACCCCGCGCGGGCGCACGCAGCTCTAGAGGAGCAGATAGACCAGTACGCGACCTCGGTGCATGCCGCGTTCCACCACGCCGGCGTCGTCGTGAGCGCCATCGTCGTCACGCTGCTGCAGCTGACGACCATCTACCTCGTGCCGTACTTCGTGATGCTCGCCCTCGGCGCGACGGATGTCGACCCATTCACGGCGCTCGCCTCGGCGGCGTTCGTGCAGCTTGTCCTCACGGCCGTGCCGCTGCCCGGCGGGACCGGGGGCGCCGAGGGCGGCTTCTACCTCTTCTTCTCGCCGATGCTCGGCGGCGCGGTGGGGACGGGCGTGGTGCTGTGGCGCCTCATCTCCTACTACCTGCCGATCCTCGTCTCGTTCCCCCTACTCGCCTGCAAGTCGCGCGTGTCGCCGCGGGAGCGTGAGCGGATCTACGGCGAGGCGCAGGTCGGCGTCGCGCAGATCGCGTCGGACGCGCGCGTGGCGAAGGAGCACGCGAGGGCGCACGGTCAAGCGGCGAAGGAGCGCGCGATCCAGCAGCGCGAGGCGGCGCGGAAGCGAATCGCCCATGCCCGGGCGCGTGCGAGCGCGCGTGCGGGCGGGAAGTCCCATCGACCCGGCTCGCGGGCGCGGTCGCGAATGCGGCGGGCGGAGGGCGCGCGGACGCAGACGGCTCGCGCGCGGGGACCGAGGGGACGCTCGACGCGGCGCGGGCACGGCCGCGGGCGGCGGCGCGGGTAGGCCGAGCGCGGGGTAGGTGGCGTGCGTGTCGCATGGGTGACGTGCGAGGAGAGAGCGCATCGCGAGGAGGGGGCGCCTCGCGTCTGCGGTGTATGGACGGCCGACCCGTGAGGGCACCGTGCGAGAAAAGGGCGTGCGTGCTGCAGGAAAAACCGACCCGTGAGGTCGCCGTGCGAGAAAAGGGCGCGCGTGACCGCACGGGTCGGGTTTTCGTGCGAGCTTGGAGGGTCCAGACCCGTAGTACGAAGTGCGGGTACGGTATCACCGCAGGCCGGACTACCTCCGTAATGTGAGAGCCTTCCGAACTCGGGGAATCACGAGCCTGAAAGGCCTAGGCGTGACCGCACGAGTCGGCCTTTCTCGCGGGGCGACCGCACGCGCGCCCTTTTATAACGGCGTCCGTGCGGCTGGGGGGTCTCCGGGACCCTCCGTGGCCTCCGTGCGGAAATGCAAGCTCGTGCGGTCGGAGCCATCCCGGCTCCCATGCGGTCGGGGCCATCCCCGTCTGCCACCTCGGCAGTGCCGACCGCACCCCCCCGCGCTCGTCCGCCTGCCCGCGCCTAGCGGACGATCCCCGTGACGGTGTTCGTGACCGCGTCCGTCGCGGCACCGGTCAGTGCCGAGCATCCCGTCATCCTGATCGCCTCAAAGAGGCACACGAATCCCAGCGTCAGCCCCGCGATCGCGACGGCATGGCGCCCCGCCCTTTCCGCGGCGACGGTCCATCGCACGCCGACGACGCCAGCGACCAGCGCGACGAGGGCGCACACCGCCCTGACCGCGCGCCCGACGAAGGGGAGCCATCCGACGCCCACGCCGATGATGCCGGCGACGAGCGAGATCGTCGCGACCACACGCGCCCAGCCAGGGGCATGACCCGTCCGAGCCGCGCTCCCCTCCTGCATCGGGCGCGCCCCAGGCAGCCTCTCCTCACGTGTCGGCCGCACCTCCGGCGTCCCTTCGCCGGGCTTCGCCTCGCCCCCGACCCTCTTGACGTCCTCATGCGTCGTGCGCGCCATGCCACCCCTCCGCTCGTCTGCCCGTCCGCGCTGGCTTCCACCATGCCGCCTGCGCAGGCTCGGCC
>CACZRK010000435.1 GCA_902783515.1 uncultured Coriobacteriaceae bacterium
AGGCCGGGGCCGATCTTGGCCGCGTAGAAGGGGCCCTCCTTGATCGGGAACAGGAAGTGCGACTCCTTGTAGAAGTCGGTGTCCTCGCCGGCCTCGCACATCGCGTTGTAGCGCTCGATGGACGCGAGCGCCTCGTCCTCGGGCATGTCAAGCTGCTCGATCAGCTCCTCGAGCGTCTCGCCCATCTTGTAGTTGTCCGGAACCTCGGTCACGCCGTCCTTGACGGTCTTCGCGTGGCTCGCCGACGCCTCCTCGGGCGTGGAGCCCACGGCGCGGAAGCTGTCCCAGAACATGCCGCCGCCCCACTGCAGCGACGTGGTGTTGTCGCGCTCGAAGTTGGCGTCAAAGATGGACCAGGCGTGGTCGGCGCGCCCGTTCACCATGATGCCGACGCACTTGCCCTGCACCCAGGTGGCCTCGTTCATGAAGCGCTTGCCCTCGGGGTTCAGGAACAGGAACGGGCCGGAGTAGAAGCCGGCGGCCTGCGGGTGCATCATCGTGGGCCACGGGGCGTCCTGGAACTTGGCGCCGGCGAGGTGCGCCATCGTGTGGCCGTCGCCCACGTTGCCCTTGTCGGTGCAGAGGCGCTGGTAGACCTTGAGCGCGATCGGCGCGAACTCCTGCAGGTACTCGTCGTTGTACGAGACGTCGCCGGTGGAGAGCACGACGCCCGTGCTCGCGTTGTACTGCGTGTAGCTGCCGTCCTCGTTCTGGCAGATGGCGCCCGTCACGGTGCCGTCGGCGTCTTGGACGAGCTGGACGGCCGGGCTGTTGTAGACGATCTGCGCGCCGGCGGCCACGGCGGTGTCGGCCAGCATGTAGACGACCGCGTCGGCCATCGTGTGGTCCTGGAAGTACGTGCCGCCGTACAGCATGTGGTAGCAGTCGGCCTCGGGGTGCACCTGCAGGTTGGAGCCGACGGTGACCATGCAGTCCATGCCGTTCTGCGCGCCCAGGTCAAGCAGCCAGTTCATGCAGCGCTCGGACTCGCGGAACCACTTGCCGACGATCTTCTCGTTGCAGCGGTTGCCGCAGGTGGCGACCCAGCGCTCCATCTCCAGCGACTTGTCGATCGTGATGCCGAGGGCGTCGAGCGCCTTGGACTTGACGGCGCCCGTGCCGCCGACGCCGTGGCCGTTCAGGACGTCGTCCTTCTCCACGAGGATGACCTTCGCGCCGTTCTGCGCGGCGTTGCAGGCGCACGCGGCGCCGGAGTAGCCGCCGCCGATGACGAGGACCTCGGTGTCCACGGTCTGCGCGATGTCGGTGATCGGCTCGGGCCTGACGTCCCAGCTGTGCTTCCCGGCGGCCGCGCCGTCGCCCGTGGCGGAGTCGGCGGCGGAGGAGGCGGAGGACTTCTCGGCGGCCATCGCGCCGGATGCCCCCAGCGCGACGACGGCGGAGGCGCCCAGAGCGGCGTCCCTCAGGAGGGTGCGGCGAGAGATAGCGTCCATGCGGTACCCCTTTCAGTGGTCTGACGAGCCGGCCGCGCGGCCCCCCCTGTCGGCAGCCGCGTGCGCGCCCGGTCGGCGGATGCGGTCGAGAAGGTCGGAGGGCCGGGTCGTCGTGCGCGCACCGATCCCCTTGTGGTCGTTGCGTGGTGCGCGCGGTCATCCCGAGGATAGCATCGCGCGACGCGCCCGCGCCCCGCCGACGCGACGTCGGGCGCAGGAAGGTCTTGCCGCGGGCGCAACGCGAGGTTGCGGGGTGCGGGGTGCGGGCACGGGGTGCGGGCACGGGGCGCGCACGCCCTCATCGACCGCCCGGGCCTCCGCACACGCGTCGCAGCGTCAGGTAGCCGACGATGCCCGCCACCAGCGAGGCGCCGAGGATCCCCGCCTTGGCCGCGGTCACGTAGGCGGCGTCGACGTACGCAAGGTTCGCGACGAAGATCGCCATCGTGAAGCCGACGCCCGCGAGCAGGCCCGCGCCGAGCATGTGCGCCCAGCGCACGCCGCGCGGCAGCTCGGCGACGCCGGTCTTCACCAGGACGAGGCTCGTGAGCATGACGCCGACCGGCTTGCCGACCACGAGGCCGGCCGCGATGCCCGCGAAGGCCGCGACGGTCGCGGCGTCGGAGACGTCCAGGCCCGCCAAGGACACGTCGGCGTTCGCGAGGGCGAACAGCGGCAGGATCGCGAAGTAGACCCAGGGGTGCAGCGCGCGGGCGAGGCGCGTCGCGGGCGGGCTCACGTGGTGGGCGACGCCCTCAAGCTCGTGCACGGCGTCCAGGAACTCCTGCTGGCCGACGATCGCCGCCCGCGGGTCCAGGTGCCCCCGCGCGTGCTCCACCCTGTCGCGCGCCCAGTCGGCGAAGCTCGGCGCGTCCACGTGCGTGCGGCACGGGATCGTGAGCGCGAGCAGCACGCCGGCGATGGTCGCGTGGACGCCCGACAGGTACACGAGCACCCACAGCACGCAGCCGAGCGCGAGGTAGGGCGCGAGCGCGTAGACGTGCGCGCGGGACAGCGCGACGAGCGCGACAACCACGACCGCCGCGAGGACGAGCATGCGCAGGTCCGGCGCGTGACCGTAGAACAGGGCGATGACGACGATCGCGATGATGTCGTCCGCAACCGCGAGCGTGGAGAGGAAGACCTTCAGTCCCGGCGGCACGCGACTGCCGAGCAGCGCGAGCACGCCGAGCGCGAAGGCGATGTCCGTCGCCATGGGGACGCCCCAGCCGCCCGCGGTGGGCAGCCCGGCGTTGATGGCCAGGTAGATGCCCATGGGGACGAGGGCGCCGCCGAGCGCGGCGATCACGGGCAGCGCCGCGGCGCGCGGGTCGCGCAGCTCGCCGGCGACGAGCTCGTACTTGATCTCTAGGCCGACGAGCAGGAAGAAGACGGCCATCAGGACGTCGTTGACCACGTGGCCGAGCGAGATGCCCACAGTCGCGGCGCCGAGACCGAGGGTGACCTCGGCGTGCCAGAACGCCGCGAACGCCCCGTGCGCCGGTGTGTTGGCGACGACGAGCGAGACGAGCGCCGCGGCGAGCATGACGGCCGCCGCGAACGACGTCGAGTGGCCCAGGTGGCTGAGGCGCGCGCCCGCCGCTCGGCGTCGGGACACCTGGGGGATATAGGGCTGCCGGCGCGGCTGCCCGCCGAGGGACGGGCGCTCGCCGGCAGGTGCGTGCTGGTCGGGGGATTCATGCTGGTCAAGGCGTGCGTGCTGACCATCGGGGCGTCGCGCGTCGTGCGCCATGGCGTCCTCCTTGCGTGCATGCGCCGCGCGATGCGGCGCGTGGGTGCGGCGTGCGCCACGCGACCGTCGCCGCGCGCTGCGGCGCGCGGGCGATCGCGGGCGTCGGTCGTCGGTGACCTACGGGGGTAGATACCCAGCTCCGCACCATCCGAGCACGATCGACGGGCGTCCTCGCACGATCTCTAGGAACGGAGGGCACGCGGGGGTGGAGGCAGGCAGGCGTGAGGGCGCGGACGCGCAGGCAGGTGGGCGCGGGACGCGCGGGGTTGGGCTTTCGGGGGGTACGGCATCGTGCGTTTCGGAGCATCTTGCGGGGGTGGTGGGACAGGATTTGACGTTTGGGAGACTTTGGGGCGCGTCACGCTCGCTCGGACGGCATCGTAACTGCTCATATCATGAGCAAGTGAGGATCATCTGCGAGCCACGACCCTCCCGAACGTACGCCCTTGCGTTTGGGAGACCTCCCATTCGTCGCGGCACGTCCCCGACGCCCCGTCAAATGCTCCCAAACGTCGCGTTGCGTACCGCCGCGGATCGCGCGCAGCCAGGTGATCATCCGCCCTGCCACCCTCGCGTACGCCCGTGCGTCACGCGGCCCCGCGCCCACGTCGCATCGCGCCGCGCGCGCCTACAGCCGCTCGATGAAGCGCCCGAGCGCGGCGCGGCCCGCCTCGTCCCACTTGAAGACGCCCGCGTCCTCCAGCACCAGCGCAAACGCCTGCCCCACCTCGTCGCGCAGGACGTCGCGCACGCATGTCGCGTCCAGCCCGGGGTGACGCGCGGCGACGTCAAGGGCCCACGCCGCGTGCCGCGCGGTGAGCTCTCCCGCCTCCAGCCGTGCGCGCAGGTCGCCGCCCACCCCCGTCAGCACGTCCGCCACCGCGCCCAGCTCCCTCGCGAGGCGCGCCGGCAGCACCGCGAGCCCCATGACCTCGATGAGCCCGATGTTCTCGCGCTTGATGTGGTGCAGCTCGGGCCGCGGGTGAAAGAGCCCCAGCGGGCGGTCGGGCGTCGTGACGTTGCAGCGCAGCGCGAGGTGCATGACGTAGCCGCCGTCGGGCAGCAGCGCGTCCGCGCCCGGCTCGACGTGTCGCACGATCGGCGTCACGGCGTTGTGCGGCACGCCCGTCGCGTCACCCGCGCGGTCGCCGCGCGCGATGACGCCGACCTCGGGCGCGTCGTGCGCCTGCCAGACGTCCATCACGTGCGCCGCGGCGCGGACGAGCGCCGCGCGGTCCGTCGCGCGCAGGCGGATCACCGTGAGCGGCCAGCGCACGACGCTCGCGCGCACGTCGGGAGACCCCGGCAGCGCGAAGGCCTGGTCGTCGGGCGCCTTGTCCATCGGGAACACGTGCCGCCCGCCCTGGAAGTGGTCGTGCGCCAGGATCGAGCCGCCCACGATCGGCAGGCCCGCGTTGGAGCCCACGAAGTAGTGCGGCAGCAGGTCCACGAAGTCCAGCAGCCGCTCAAGGCAGCCGCGGTCGACGCGCATCGGCACGTGCCGCCGGTTCATGACGATGCAGTGCTCGCCGTAGTAGGCGTACGGCGAGTACTGCATGCCGTAGGGGTGCCCGCCCAGGTCCAGCGGGACGATGCGCAGGTTCTGCCGCGCCGGGTGGCCCTTGGCCTGCGCCCCGGCTGCGCGCCCGGTCGAGC
>CACZRK010000436.1 GCA_902783515.1 uncultured Coriobacteriaceae bacterium
CCTGCCGGACGAGAAGGACTCCGGCCTGCGCATGGTCGTCACGGTGGATCCATGGCTCACGCCGACGGCGCTTGCCTCCGATATCATCCTGCCGGGTACGATGCCGTTTGAGGAGGATGACATCATTTCCGGTGGCACGGGCTGGACGGGCTTCGTGTGCTGTGAGACCGCGGCGGTCAAGCCGCTGTTCGAGTCCAAGCCGGTCTACGAGATCTGCACGCTGCTCGCCGACGCCCTTGGCGTCAAGGACGAGTTTACCGAGGGAAAGACCCAGCTTGACTGGGTCGAGTGGTGCTATGACCAGGCGATGGAGGCGGGCGCGGACCTGCCGGCGACGTTCGAGGAGTTCCGTGCGGGTGGCCTGTTCAAGCAGACCGACGAGCACGCGCCGAAGATTCCGAAGGCCGACAAGATCGCGACGCCCTCGGGCAAGTACGAGCTCTTCAGCAAGCAGGCGTACAACCTTTCCAAGCAGTGGGACCTGACTTGCGGTGGTTACGTCCCCGATGACGGCCGCGACCAGATCACGGGGCTGCCGATTCATTACGACAACGTTGAGGGCTATACCGACCCGCTGCGCGAAGAGTACCCCTTCCAGCTGATCGGCCAGCATCAGAAGACGCGCACGCACTCCAGCTACGGCAACGTCCCTTGGATGCAGTCGGTTGCGCCGCAGCAGTGCTGGATCAACGACCACGACGCCGAACGGCTGGGGATCGCCCAGGACGACGAGGTCATCGTTACCACCCAACGCGGCAAGACGCAGCTCACCGCCAAGGTGACCCCGCGCATCATGCCCGGCGTCGTCTCGGTCCCGCAGGGCGCCTGGTACGATCCGGAGACGCGTGACCCCGAGACGATCGGCGACCCGAGCGTCCTTGACCGTGGCGGATGCATCTCGGTGCTCACGAGCGTGCGCCCCACGGCGATCTCGAAGGGCAACGGCGTCCACTCGAACCTCTGCAAGGTTGAGAAGGCGTAGGGCGTCGCTCATCGGACGAAGGACAGGCGCGCCTCGTGGCAATGTCCGCTGACGCGCTGGGAGAAGGGGACCCAGGGATGACCCAATACGGCTTTTACATCAACACCGACATATGCACCGGCTGCAAGGCATGCATGACGGCCTGCTTTGATCGCAACGACCTTGAAGTACCGCAGAAGTTCCGCAAGGTGTACGAGTTCGGAGGTGGCTCGTGGGAGCAGGATGAGGCGGGTGCGTTCACGTCAACCGCGTTCACCTACTACGCCTCCCTCACGTGCTGCCATTGCGACAATCCGGCATGCGTGCTGAACTGCCCCGTCGCGTCCATGGTGAAGGACGAGGAGACGGGCATCGTGCACAACGACCCGCAGACGTGCATCGGATGCATGACGTGCGAGCGCGTGTGCCCCTATCACCATCCTGTGCAGTTTGCCGACGGCATCGCGCACAAGTGCACCCTGTGCTGCGACGAGACGCCCGACGGCACACCGGATCCGGCATGCGCGAAAGCATGCCCGCAGCGCGCGATGGCCTTCGGGCCGATCGATGAGCTGAGGGCGAAGTACGGCACGACCGACACCATCGGGACGCTCACGAACGAGACGGCGCCGAACGTCGTCATCGGGCTGCATCGTGACGCGAAGAAGGGCGGGGAGCTGCGGAACCCGCTTGAGGTCAGCCACGAGGCGTAACGCATTCGATCGCACACGGAAGGGACCCGCCATGCTGTCACTCGATTCATGCAGGGCATATCAGGCGCTCTGCTCGTTCTGCGCATGGGCGCTCTATGACGAGCCTGCCGAGCGGCAGCTGGCGGGATTCCCCGTTGACGCGCTGGCCGAGCCGCCGTTCGCTCAGGTCGCGCCAGAGTCCGCGCGTGCGCTGGCACGCGAGCTGGCGCGTGATGACCGCGAGGCGCTCCTGCACGAGGTGGCGCTGGATCGCACGTACCTGTTCTACATGGTGGGCGTGTCCAAGACCTCGCCGTACGAGTCGGTGTATCGGACCGACGACGCGACGCTCTTCGGTCCAACGTGCCTGCAGGTGCGCAAGGCGTACGAGGATCAGGGCGTCGCGTTTGAACGCCGGGCGTCCGAGCCCGAGGATCACCTCGGGCTGGAGTTCTCGTTCTGCGCGACGCTGCTCGGGCGCGTGTCAGGGCAGCTTGCGGCAGGTGATGACGAGCGCGCCCGCGAGACGCTGGCCGCCGTCGCGACGTTCTTGTCGGAGCACCCGCTCGTCTTCGCGCCGATCTACCTTGACCATGTGGCAACGCGCGCAAAAAGCGCGTACTATCGCTCCATCGCGGGCATCTGCAGGGGGACGTTGGAGAGCCTCGCGCGCGACCTGGACGTCGCGCCTGCCGAGATGCTTGATGCATCCGCGCTCGAAATCTCTTGAGCGACGTCGCGCGCCGGAGCCGCGGCGCGACGAAGCGTGACACAGGCGGGGGGCGCGGCAGATGACGGGAGATGCGAGCACGCCGAGACGGGCGCGTGCGCCCTTTGGCCTGCGCACGAAGATCGTCGGCATGCTCGGCGCGATTCTCCTGCTGTTCTCCGTCGCCTTCATCGCCTATGCCTGGCATGACCAGGGGACGCGGCTCGAGTCTGAGATGCTTGAGCGCTCGCGGACCATCGCGACCGAGATGGACGCCGTGTGGGACTTCGTGTCCATCAACCAGTACCCCATCAACCATCACTCCGACGGCACCTATGACTTCAAGGGGCTCCATTGCGCCATCGCCGGCAAGGCCGTGGCGATGATGTTCTCCAAGAACACCGACTACATGATCCGGTTCACGAACATCAACCCGCGCAACATCTACAACGAGCCCGACGCGTACGAGCGCGAGGCGCTCGAGACCTTTGCCTCAGACCCCGCGACGACCGAGGTCTATGGCTATGCCATGCGTGACGGGCGGCAGGTCTTTCGCTACGTGCGCACGATGACGGTCAGTCAGAGCTGCCTGAGCTGTCATGGCGAGCCGGCGGGAGAGATCGACGAGACGGGGTATCCCAAGGAGGGCAAGCGCGTCGGCGACCTGGCGGGTGCGGTGAGCGTGACGGTGCCGACCCAGACGTACCTTGACGCGATGCGCGCGGACGTGCTCAGGAACGTCCTCATGTTCGTCGGGTTGCTCGCATGCGTGCTTGCCATCATCTACGTGGTGCTCAGCCGCATGGTGACCACCCCGCTTCGCACGCTCAACGAGTCCATCGCCGCGTTCATGACAAGCGGGGAGGGAAGGCCAGCGACGCGGGACGCAGCCGCATCCCGAGCACGCGCCGTGATGGAGAGGGCGTACGCGACGTCTGAGATGGACGGGCTGTTCGCGCAGTTCGACGCCATGGCGCGCCGTCTCGGCGATCTCTACGCGAGCCTCGAGGCCCAGGTCACGAACCGCACCGCGGAGCTTTCCGAGGCGAACGCCGAGCTCGAGCGGCAACGCGCCCACGTCGAGGAGATCAACGGCCGCCTGCGCGAGGAGGTGCGATACAAGAGCGACTTCCTCGCCATCGTGAGCCACGAGCTGCGTACGCCGCTTACCTCCATCCTCGCGTTTGCCGAGCTGCTTGACGAGAGCATCGGCACCGACGTGCGTGAGGCGCGCGAGGAGCTTGAGGAGATTCAGAAGAACGGGGCGGTCCTGCTCGAGATGGTCGACAACGTGCTGGAGACGGCGCGCATCCAGGCGGGATCCGAGCGGCTGAACCTGGAGCTGCTCGACCTCAGCGACCTCGTCGGCTACGTCGAGTCCACGAACGCGGCCGTCGCGATTCGCAAGGGAGTGCTGCTCGCCACTGCGGTCGACGCGCGCGTACCCCTCGTCACGAGCGATTGGGAGAAGCTCCGGCGCATCCTCGTGAACCTCGTGAGCAACGCAATCAAGTTCACGCCGCGCGGTGGCCAGGTGGTCGTCGAGGCACGGCTCGACCCGCGCCCGGACTGGGTGCAGCTGCGCGTCCTTGACACGGGCATCGGCATACCGGCCGACAAGCAGCGCCTCATCTTTGAGCGGTTCACGCAGGAGAATATGACGACCGTTCGCCGCTATGGTGGCAGCGGGCTGGGGCTGTCGCTGGTGAAGGAGCTCACGGCGATGCTCGGTGGCCAGGTGCGCGTGACGAGCGAGGTCGGGCGTGGCTCGATGTTCGTGGTCTGCATCCCGGTGAGCCCGCCTGGCGGGGAGTCGGCTGACGACGCAGGGGACGTCATTCAGGTCGTTCGCGCCGAAGACGTTGACACTGACAAGAGGGGTGATGCGCATGACGACAACTGTGGGCGAGACGGGCACAGATGACCTTCGCCGCGGGCAGGAGCATGCGAGTGCAAGGCGTGCCGAGGACCCGCGTGCCGTGAAGGTCATGCTCATCGATGACGACGAGAGCCTGCGGCGTCTCATCGGTCAGCTGATGGCCCGCGAGGGCTATGAGTACTGCTGCGCAGAGAACGGCGTGGAAGGCCTCGCCATGTTGCGCCGTGAACGGCCCGACCTGCTGCTGCTTGACGTGATGCTGCCTGACGTGAACGGCTACGAGCTCTGCGAGCGCATCCGTTCCGAGGGCAGGCGCGTGCCCGTCATGTTCCTGACCGCGAAGGGCGACATCGTCGACAAGAGCGTGGGGTTCAAGGCGGGTGCGGACGACTACCTCGTGAAACCGTTTCACAACGAGGAGCTCGTCCTGCGCGTGAACGCACACCTGCGCCGTGCGACCCGCCGCGTTGCGGACTACGGGGCGGGGAGAGGGGGCGTCTACCGCGTCGGCGACCTTGAGATCGTCTTCGGGAAGTATGAGGTGCGCCTGCGCGGCGAGAAGGTGCCGCTTTCCTCACGGGAGATCGAGCTGCTCGAGCTGCTGGCGAGCGATCCGGGCAGCGTGTTCACGCGCGACCAGATCCTGGAGCACATCTGGGGGGACAAGAACGCGGCCGATCCCAGCTCGGTGACGGTGTTCGTGCGCAAGATCCGCGAGAAGATCGAGGCGGACCCCTCAAAGCCACGCTACCTCGTGACGGTATGGCGCGTTGGCTACAAGCTGGCGGACCGGGCGTAGGTCGCGTCCGCGTCCGTTGTGCTCTCTTTTGTGTGAGATGTATGGACGCCCCGCCCGCTTGCAGATCCGTTCGCCATGGGCATGGGCGGCTGACGGCCACCGCGGTAGTGTCGTGGGGTAGCATCCGCGCCCGCTGTCCGCTGCCCGATCACGGGCCCGCCGCAGGCGCCCGCGGGCCTGCGGGCGGACGCGTTGCGCGCGACCGCGCATGGGCATGCGGCACGCGCGCGCACCGAGAGTATCGCGACAGGAGCATTCGTGGCGAAGACCGTTGCGATTCTCGGCACCTTTGACACCAAGGGTGACGAATTTCTCTACGTGAAGCAACTCTTTGAGCAACTCGGCATCAACACGCTGACCATCCACTGCGGCATCTTTGACGCGACCTTCGCGCCGGACGTGCCAAACGACGAGGTCAGCGCCGCCGTTGACATCGACCTCTCCACGCTCGTGGAGAAGCGTGACCGCGCGCTCGCGACGGCGACGATGACCGAGGGCGTGAAGAAGCTCGTGCCCGCGCTGTATGCGAACGGCCGCTTTGACGGCATCTTCTCGATGGGCGGGTCGGGCGGCACCTCGATCGCGACCGCCGCGATGCAGCAGCTGCCGATCGGCGTGCCGAAGGTGATGGTCTCCACGATGGCGTCCGGGGACACGACGCCGTACGTGGGGGCGTCCGACATCAACATGTTCCCCTCCATCGTGGACGTGTCGGGCATCAACTCGTTCTCGAACACCATCTACGCGAACGCCGTCCACGCGATGGTCGGCATGCTCTCGTACGAGACGCCCAAGATCGCGTCGACCAAGCCGCTCGTGGCGTGCACGATGTTCGGCGTGACCACGCCCTGCGTCACGAAGGCGGAGCGGCTGCTGGACGAGCGGGGCTACGAGACCCTCGTCTTTCACGCGACGGGCACGGGCGGCCGGTGCATGGAGTCGCTCATCCGCGGCGGCTTCATCAAGGGCGTGCTGGACCTGACGACCACCGAGTGGTGCGACGAGCTGTTTGGCGGCGTGCTCGCCGCGGGCCCGGAGCGCAACGACGCGGCGGCGCTCATGGGCGTGCCCGCGGTCGTCTCCGTCGGCGCGATGGACATGGTGAACTTCGGGCCATGGGACACCGTGCCCGAGCAGCACCGAGGCCGCAACCTCTACCGGCACAACCCCACGGTCACGCTCATGCGCACGACGACGGAGGAGAACCGCGCGCTCGGCGAGAAGCTCGCCGAGAAGGTGAACCAGTCCATCGGCCCGTGCGCCGTCATGCTGCCGCTGCGCGGCGTGTCGATGATTGACGCGCCCGGCCAGCCGTTCTACGGCCCCGACGAGGACGCGGCGCTGTTCGACGCGCTGCGCGAGGGGCTTGACCGGTCGCGCATGGAGCTCGTCGAGGAGGACTGCCACATCAACGACGACGAGTTCGCAGCGGCCGCCGTCGAGAAGCTCGTGGAGCTGATGGGACGCGCTGAGGCGCGCTGAGGGGCGCACGAACGCCCGACAAGAGAAAGGAATGCACCATGCTTGAGAAGTCTCGTGAGGAGATCCTTGAGGGATTCAAGGCCAAGCGCGCGCGGGGCGAGATCCTGCTCGGCGTGGGCGCCGGCACCGGCATCACCGCGAAGGCGGCCGAGGCGGGCGGCGCCGACATCTTCGTCATCTACAACTCCGGGCGCTTTCGCATGGCGGGACGCGGGTCGCTGGCGGGCCTGCTCGCCTACGGCGACGCGAACGCGATCGTGCAGGACATGGGCCACGAGGTGCTGCCGATCGTCAAGCACACGCCCGTGCTGGCCGGCATCAACGGCACCGACCCGTTCCGCGTGATGCCCAAGTTCCTGCGCGACCTGAAGGAGCAGGGGTTCAACGGCGTGCAGAACTTCCCGACGGTCGGCCTTATCGACGGCGTCTTCCGCCAGAACCTGGAGGAGACGGGCATGGGCTACGACCTGGAGGTCCAGGCGATCGCCGAGGCGCACAAGCTTGACATGCTCACCTGCCCGTACGTCTGTGACGAGCAGAGCGCAGCGGACATGACGCGCGCGGGCGCCGACATCGTCGTCGCGCACATGGGCCTCACGACCGGCGGCAACATCGGCGCGGAGACGGCGCGCACGCTGGACGACTGCGTCGAGGTCATCAGAGGCATCCAGGCGGTCGTGAAGAGCATCAACCCCGACGCCATGGTCATCTGCCACGGCGGCCCGATCGCCGAGCCGAAGGACGCGGACTACGTGATCCAGCGCGTCCCGGGCATCGACGGGTTCTTTGGCGCGTCGTCCATCGAGCGCCTCGCCGCCGAGCGCGGCATCAAACAGCAGACCGAGGACTTCAAGGCGATCCGCACGAAGTAGCGACGACGCCCGCGGGACCGCACGGCTGGCGCGCGTCCGGCGCGCGTCAGCCGATGGCGGCGCCGAGCCTGCGCAGCCAGTCGGCCGCGAGCGCAGTGTAGAGCTCCGGCTGCTCGAGCTGCAGGTTGTGGCCGGCGACGTCCAGGACCGCGAACGTGGCGCACGGCATGAGGGGCAGCAGGCGCAGCTGGTCGCGATAGCCGACCATCGCGTCCTGACGGCCGCAGACGACCAGCGCGGGTCCCGCGAACGGGCGTGCTGCGAGCGCGGCGTCCACGTCCACGGACAGGGGGTAGCGCTCATCGACCGCCGTGAGGAACGCGGGGTTCGCGCGCGCGAACCCCGGGGCCTCCTCGGTCGAGAAGCGCCGCCAAGTCGGCTCGTCGGCGCGCACCGCGAGCTGCAGGAAGCTCTGGCGGTCCTGTGCGGACAGCGAGGCGAGGAACGCGTCGTCACGGCGGATGAGCGCGAGCGGCTCCGTCTGACGCGCGGCGAGGTCGTCCACCGTGAGCGGGCAGAGCAGCTGCGCGCCGGTCACGTGCTCCCCGAGCCGCGCGATCGCGCCGAGCGCGAGGTAGCCGCCGAACGACTCGCCCACCACCGCGAAGGGGCGGCCGGGCGCCACGTGGTTCTGGAGGGCGAGCGCGCAGTCAAGGATCGCGTCGGTCGAGGCGAGCGAGAGGTCTGCCCCCGCGCTCTGCCCGTGACCGGGCAGGTCCAGGTAGACGCGCAGGAACCTGTCCTGCACGCCGGCGGCGCGCACGGCGGGCTCCATGCACCCGCGCATGAGCGCGAGCTCGCAGCCGAATCCGTGCAGCATGAGGATCGGCGCGCCGTCCGCGGGCCCCTCGAGCTCGTAGTGAACGGCGCAGCCCGGGTAGTCAAAGGTCATCGCTCGTACCGTCCTCTCGTCGTTGTTGACGTCACCCCATCGTAGACTGTCGCGCGCACGGGATGGCCGGCGCGCCGCCGATCACGTGAGATCGACGCGCACGTGCGTCGGAACGCCGGCGACGGGGCATACGAGAGACATGACGGCCGCGTGCCCGTCCAAAAGGGCGATGGCGGATGAGCGGCGGACGAAGACGGGAGACCAGCTATATGAAGTCAAGAGGCTACACATAGGTTTCCAGGAAGAATCGGACGTCAGCACAGCAGGCCAAGCAAGCC